>JAAKFL010000168.1 GCA_011065065.1 Chlamydiota bacterium
AACGGTTTTCCTCGATGCTTCCCAAAAGGCATGTGACGCATCTTCCGCGGCACATTCAGCAGAGTGTATATCTGCTCGATACTTAAGTCTCCTGCCATCGCTTCAAAAACTTGATGAAGCACAATGACATCATCTAAAGCGCGGTGAGCATTATTGGAAGGAAATCCGTACACTTCCCGCAGAAATTGCAGAGCATGTCGTGGCAAATCGGGTCGGTACCTTCTTGCCCACTTCAAAGTGTCGACATATTTCCATTCAGGCATCTCAACATCGTTACGGGAAAATTCATTTCGAATAAAAGGAAGGTCAAAACTGTCATTATTGTGTGCCACAAGAACGGCATCCTCTCCACAAAATTCGATGAATTCCTTTCCAATGACCGAAAAATCAGGGGCTTCCGCCACCATCTCATCGGAGATGTGGTGGATCGCTGTCGCTTCCGGAGGAATCGGAATGCCTGGATTGACTAATTTATCGAAAGTGCGATTGTCCACAGGATCAAATGCAGCAATTTCGATAATAAAGTCCCGGATGGGGCTGATACCAGTTGTTTCAGTATCGTAATAAATGGCGCGCATTATTTAGTTTCCATTCCTTTGACAGTATCTTGTGCCTTTTTAATCATCTCATCCACAGTTGTGGCCCCGACGACAACCGCTTCAATCGTTGTTCCAAATGTCTTGCAGGCCAGCCTAGCGGTATTGATGTACTTTTCAAGTAACGTTTCATCGATTTGATTATCTTTAAGATCGAGCATGATCCGGAAGAAAGTCACGCCACCAATCTCATCCAAGCCAAAACCAGGAATGTCCAGCTCCTTATTCAAAAGATGAAGTAACCTGGAAACATCGGAAATGACTTCGCTATTCATTTGGATGGGAAAGAAAGCGATCATTTGTAACAACTCACCACTTTCAAAGAAGCGAAAAAATAAGGGAAATTCCTGTTCTTTTTCTTTGAAAATGAAGTAGACCTGCCCCGTTTCCGATTGGAGTTCGGCGTTAAAACCTTTGTCCTTAAGGTGTTTGATGAGGTTTTCTGTAGAAGCTTCCATTATTGATTCACCCCCGGAATTGCCGAATCACCGCGTTGGTTCATCACATTGGGGTTATTCGTCATCGGGGTGGTGGACCAACACTCATCACCGGGCATGGCACACCCTGTAAATAAGGTTAAGAGTGATAAAAAAAGTATGTATCGCATAAGGACTCCTTTTGAAGAAAAATATTAGCTGAATACAGGGATTAAATCAAAGTGAATTTGTATGATTTTAACGCAAAGAGGCAAAGACACAAAGTCGCAAAGAAAGTAATCAATCTTTGCGACTTTGTGTCTTTGCCTCTTTGCGTTAAAATTTTACAAAGAATCTCAGAATTTATTCCCCTTTTCGATCATAAACGTCCTGGAATGACTTCTCTCCCTCCACAGGAAATACCGCAAGTCCCACAACACCAGTGGCCGACTCGCCAATCAATACCTGCTTGTCATAAACTTCGACAATATAAAGAACGGTCTTGGTACTCAAATTCCGCTGATCCATGATTTTTATGGTGCTCGAGACATTCATCTGTTCCATGCGCCCTGCCATAAACCTTCTTAAGAAATAGGCAGCAACAATCATTAAGAAGACAATGAGCGCCAAAGCAAATACGATATTCATCAATTCGTTGTAAAATTGGTTGTCGGACTGCAAATCTTCTTCGTCCGGTTCACGAAGGGCTCTTTCTGTCCGTTCTTCGGTAAGAGGAGATTGCCCATAAATTGGGGCCAGACAAATAAAAAATAGAATGAAATAGTGTATAATTTTTTTCATATGGATATCCTTTGCTCTCAGTCTATGGGAATATTCCCTTTTTATCAATGGCATGTTATTATACCCATTACATATCAATCATTTTGGTGAACATTAAATGAGCGGACTCATAGCTTTAGACATTGACGGGACGGTGACTTGCGATCACGATACGATTCCAGGAGAAGTGTTGGCTTTTTTGGATGACTGCGTGGATCAGGGGTTTGATCTGATTTTTATCACGGGAAGGTCCTATCCACGCACAGTTCCGATGATCCAATTGAAATCCCCCTATTACTTGGCGGTGCAAAATGGGGCTCAATGTTTCCATGTCCCATCAGAGGAATTGATTTTTGACCGTTTTCTTGACCCGAGCCTCCTTCCGTATTTGGAACAGATTTGCCAAGAGGAGCCAACAGGGATGTTGGTATTTGATGCGACTCATGAAGAAGATATTTGTTACTTTCGCGAATCTGATTTTAGCCGGGACTTATTTGAGTACTTGGTGAGGAGACGTGAGGTGTTTCGGGAGAAATGGGTTGAGGTGGAAGATTTTCCCAAGAAACGATTCCCGGCTGTCAAGTATTTCGGTTTCTTGGATTCGTTAGAGAGAATTTGCGGGCACATGCATCGACGAGGCCTCAAATTGGATGCACCGATTATTCGCGATCCATTTGGTGAGGGATATTATGTAGTTCAGGCGACGGCGCACGGAGTCAACAAGGGCGATGCTTTGACACGGTTCGCTGCACATCGGAAGAATGGAGGGCCTTTGATTGCGGCAGGAGATGATTATAACGATATGTCTATGTTGCAGGCTGCCGATAAGAAAGTTGTCATGCGGAATGCACCGAGAGAAATCCTCGACATGGCTGACGTGGTGGCAGCTCCTGCATCAGAAATGGGAATCATTGAAGGGTTAAAGAGGGCCATCGGATAAGGAGAAATTATGGAAGAAATTGATTTGGTACGACAGCTGGTTGAGTTAGCGGTGACATCGGGACGGAGTCATCAAAGCCCTCAGACAAATTTTGTTCAATATTGTCATCAGAGTCAAGATGAAGGGGTGAACCACACGATTCCGGTTTATGAGAATGTTTTGTTTGCCTTGGCTTTGATCCGAATGCAGACTGTAGCCGATGTGAATGAGGCAAAAGAAATTATTGGAAAGATTGTGGGATTTCAAAATCTTGAGACAGGGAATTTTCCCACATATATTCATGAATACCCCGTCTGCAGAGACCACTACGTTTGCGTTCATTTATTAGCTCCATTGTATTGGGTCCTGAAAGGATTTAAGAAAGTTTTGGGAAAAGAGCTGATTGATCAAATCACAACGTCTATGAAGTTGAGCCTTGATTACTGCAGCAAAGATGAAAATTTTGAGAAAGCGCCTTTCCAAATTGCCATTAAAATTGCAGCGGCTAATGTCGTTTATGGGAAATTGTGGAAAGATAAAAAACGGCAAGAACGTGGGAAAAAATGGATGGAGGAGCTTCGTCAAGTGAGCGAAGCGGATGATTTTGGGACGTGGTATTCTCCGGTATATATTGCAGAAACGCTGATCGCTCTTCAGATGGTCTATGAAAAGATATCGAAAAGTCCTTGGACGAAATTTTGGAAAATGCTGTCACAAACTTGGTTCCAGCCGGCGAGATGTTATATTGGGCCTCCCGTCAAATTGCTGCAGTGGCGCTCGGAACCTCAGCCCACGCTGTATGATTTATACTTAGGAGATTTTACTGGGGGGTATCCTTACCATTCTTTCATTGATCATCCGTTTCAGTTGCAAGGAGCTCTTGTGCGGAGTATTGAAGATCAGCTTGAAGAACCGAAGATGCCTTTTAAGGTTGAGGGAGATGTTGCGGGCCATACATGGTGTGTCAAGCAGACAGAGTCTTATGGTTACAGTGTGATCGATTCAGGAGCCATGTTACCTCCGGAACTCAAAGAAGGGTTTCATCATTTTCGCATGGTTTGGGGAGATGAAAATCGTATCCACAGTTTCTCGTGTCAGGGAGGCTTTTTTACTAGCATGACGCATGAAGAAGTGGATGGGGGAGTTGATCTCTCATTTGTGTTGGCTGAAGATATTGAACTCCTGGATCGGAAGAAAGGTCAGGAATTGTGTTTCTTCCTCGATCAACACGAAGGGCTGGATATCACTGTCAATGACAAAAAGGCGACGACTTTCAACTTTAACAACAAGATCCGTTTCAAAAGTGATCAGATGGATTTTACCATGAAATTCATTTTTGAAGACGGTGATGCGCGGATGATGGGGCATATCCAACCGGGGAATCGGGCCTCTCAGGTTGACCTCAAAGGGGATAATCGGTTTAAGGCTTTTGACTGGGAAATATTTTTGAGAACTGTGAGAAGATATACATCATGCCAAATCAAGGTAGAAATTCGTATTTGATCCTAGTTTTTTTGCTTTTCTTGTGTGGATGTGCATGGGCTCCCAGGTCGGTTCATTACCGGAAGTGTTACGCCCACTTATCGCACGCACCATGTGGAGACATGACTCCTTCCGAGTATCAGCTTGTGATACTTGTCTGTGCGCGCCACCTTGACTATTCGAATTCTCAGAATTTGTTGAAAACGATGGTGAAGCATCCTCAGGATGGAAGCATGGATGGGGATGTGGGGCACGCTTGGGTTCTTCTCAAGGGTGGTGATGAGATATTGGAAGGTGGGCATTCGGGTGAGCTCGGTTGTGAGGAACCAAAATATTTTGACGGGATAATGGATCTTGTTGAATGCGGAGATTCCAATCCTGTTCGGTATATGTGG
>JAAKFL010000169.1 GCA_011065065.1 Chlamydiota bacterium
GGCGCATGTGCGAACATTGGGTGCCGCAGATGAACGCTGATGAGCGCAGATATTTGCAGATTTTTTAACACAAAGCGAGTCGGGAAATAACCACATCCTGTCCATCCTTACAATCCTTTTATCCTGTTTTTTTAGCCCTTGGGATCAGGATAGTAGGATAAAAAGGATGAACAGGATATCCATTTATAATTTTGTTAATTAGAAGACACCATAAATCTACAAATATCTGCGATTATCTGTGTTCATCTGCGGCTACAATGCCAACGGACGTCACAAGCTCCACTTCAACCTGTAGTTGTTTTTGATGATACGTTTCGAATTCGTCCATGATTTTTAGAACGGTAGGAGCAACTCCAGAATGATAAAGCATCCCAGTAAATGTTCCCATGCCTTTGCTAGCAGTAAGCAGTTTTGCTGCCAGTTCCACTCTTGAAATAAGGGGATTTAGTTCATCCCATTCAACACAGTGTTCTCTACAAAACTCCAAGTTTTTAACTAATCGTTCATTTTTATTTTGAAGGTCCTTTAATAAATCAGAATTTCTATTGGCTTCAAAAAAAACATTTATAAAAGGAATCATCAAAACTATACAGTCGATAATGCTTTTGTCCCTAATATGGCATACCACAGCATTTTGTGACAATTTCAGGCTTTTATCAAAACATTTTTCATAAAGCTTAAAAGCAGCTTTAGCCACCAATACAACACTATTAGTAACTGTGCTAACAACAGGAACAAAATCACATACAGTACTTGCTTGAACAATAATTTTATTAATTTCACAAGTCATTTTATTACCTCTCTTTTTTTTACTAAAATTATACAAAAAGAAAATAATAAAGACAATATATTTTGAATTTTAAATCTATGATTATCTGCGGCTAATTGGCCAGTGCCTCAATCGCTTTCTCGATATCATCCGCCGTTGCAAAGGCACTAAATCGAATGAATCCTTCTCCAGCCATCCCAAAGCCAGCGCCCGGAGTCGACACAATATGAGATTTTTCCAAAAGTTCATGGAAACTGTCCCATGAATTTTTGTCCTCACAACGCACCCAAAGATAGGGAGCATTCTCTCCCCCATACACCACAAATCCACTTTGTTTTAGAGATACCGCCAATTTCTGGGCTCCAGACATGTATTGCTCAATCAACCGCTTCACACTCCGTTGCCCCTCGGGCTCCAAAACAGCGAGCCCCCCTGCTTGAGCAATATTACTCGGGCCATTGTAAATCGTTGAAATCGTCCTGATCCATGTATCTCTTATGGAAGACCCATCGCTATACTTGAGTTTTTGAGGCACAATTGTCCATCCCAATCTGACTCCTGTAAAACCTGCAAGTTTCGAAAACGAACCGGTTTCAATCGCGACTTCGTCCGCCCCTTCAATTTCATAAATGGAACGTGGGAGTTGAGGGTCTTGAATGAATCCCGCATATGCCGAATCAAAAATAATGATCGATTGATTCTGCTTTGCAAAATCAACAAGTTGTTTCAACTGTTCTTTTGTCGCCACGGAGCCTGTCGGGTTATTGGGAGAACAAAAATAAATCAGATCAGTTCTCGGTAACGATGATAAATCAGGAAAAAAGTGATTTTCCGGAGTACATGACATCTTCACAATCTCATCAGTGGCCCCTTGAAGTAATGTCCCATCCACATAAACCGGATAAGTGGGATCTTGTACCGCAATGGTGACGTCTCGCCCAAAAAGAATTTGTAAACGACCGATATCACATTTCGATCCATCAGAAACGAAGACTTCATCACCATCCACTAGATTTGGATAAAGGACTTCACTAATCCGTTTTCTGAGCTGAGGATTACCGGCTGAAGACCCATAACCTGAATACCCAGTCACTGTTCCCAAGTCAATCGCCGCTGCGGCCAACTTTTCGGAAATAAACTGTGGGATGGGAGATGATGTATCCCCGATCCCTAGATTGATGAGTTCCACACCCGGATTTTTCTCCAAAAATTCCGTTTTCTTTTGTTCGATTTGTATGAAAAGATATGAAGATTTTAATTTTGAGAAGTTGAGGTTTTTTGCGACCATATGAATACCTTAAACAATATTGTTGAAGAGTCCTGAAAGGACGGTATCTGATAGCCTAGGGTGTAACGAAGTGGAACCCTAGGGAAATGCAACTCTAAAATCTGAGTCCATCAGATGCCGTCCTTCCAGGACTCTTCAGTTTTATATTCTCTGCCATAACGCCATTAACTTAACTCAATCGACAAAAAAAAATCCACAAAGAACCGAAGTTCCATGTGGATTTAATCCGAAGAAAACCTTTCTTAAAGTTTGTCAGACAATATCGCTAGAAGCAACAATGCGACAATATTCGCAATCTTGATCATCGGATTGATCGCAGGTCCCGCTGTATCCTTGTATGGATCCCCTACTGTATCTCCGGTCACGGCAGCTTTGTGTGCATCCGATCCCTTACCACCGTAATGACCATCTTCGATGTACTTCTTCGCATTGTCCCATGCGCCACCACCAGATGTCATGGAAAGTGCCACAAACAATCCTGTCACCACAATTCCCAACAACATGGATCCGACAGTTAAGAAGGCTTGCTCTTGTCCACTAATGAAATAGATCAAGTAATAAACAATGATCGGTGCAAACACAGGCAAGAGAGAAGGAATAATCATCTCTCTGATCGCTCCGCGTGTCAGCATATCCACCGCACGTGCATAATCAGGTGTGGCAGTTCCTTCCATAATTCCTGGAATCTCCTTAAACTGACGACGTACTTCAACAACAACAGAACTTGCTGCGCGTCCAACCGCCTTCATGCTCATAGAGCTAAAGAGGAAAGGTAAAAGACCACCGATAAAGAGACCAACCACTACGTAAGCATCCTGTAAGAAAAATTGCAATTGCATGTCAGGAAAGTAATGAGTCAAGTCCTCAATAAACGCCGTAAACAAAACAAGTGCGGCCAATCCAGCAGAACCAATGGCATATCCTTTGGTCACAGCTTTCGTGGTATTTCCAACCGCATCCAACGCATCTGTCGTTTGTCTCACTTCAGGAGGCAAATTTGCCATTTCAGCAATTCCACCGGCATTATCAGTCACCGGCCCATAAGCATCCAAAGCGATAACCATTCCGGCAAGAGCCAACATCGATGTCGCAGCAATAGCAATCCCAAAGAGACCAGCATTGAGATAAGTGACGAGAATGGCTATGCAGATAACGATCACAGGAAGAGCTGTGGCTTCCAATGAAACGGCAAGTCCCGCAATGATATTCGTCGCAGGACCTGTTTCAGACGCCTTCGCGATATCCCTTACAGGACGATAAGCAGTCGATGTGTAATATTCTGTAATCCACATGAGAGCTCCAGTCACGACGAGACCAACCAACGCGGAGATATAGACATTAACCCCGGTAAACGGTGTTCCATTTGCACGAAAGGTTTCATTAAAACCTAAAGTCAAATAGGTCACTGCTGCGATTCCGAAGGCTGAAAATATGGCTGTTACAATAAAGCCTTTATAGAGTGCACCCATAATATTCTTGCTTTTTCCAAGACGAACAAAGAATGATCCTATGATCGAAGCAAAGATACAAACGGCTCCGATGAGTAATGGGTAGATCATCATGGTTTCCTGAAGCACAGAATTTTCACTCCAGAAAACTCCTGCAAGAAGCATAGTTCCGACAATAGTCACGACATACGTTTCGAAAAGGTCGGCTGCCATTCCAGCACAATCCCCTACGTTGTCCCCAACATTGTCCGCGATCACGGCAGGATTACGAGGATCATCTTCAGGAATTCCCGCTTCGATCTTTCCAACCAAATCAGCTCCGACATCGGCGCCCTTTGTGAAGATACCACCGCCTAGTCGAGCAAAAATAGAGATGAGTGAGGCTCCAAATCCAAGTGCCACGAGAGATTCCAGTAGATCCCGAGTGCCGACTCCTTCTGACTTCAAAATAATAAAATAAACTCCGAGACCCAAGATAGCGAGTCCCACCACCAAAAAACCAGTAACTGCCCCAGATTTAAAAGCCAGCTGCAAAGCTTTATCGAGGCTCTCACGGGCGCATTCTGTCACTCGAACGTTGGCCCTCACTGAAATATTCATTCCAATATATCCTGCGAGACCTGAAAGAACGGCCCCAATCACAAATCCAATTCCCACATACCAGCCAAGCTTCCAGGATAAGAAAGCAAAGATGACGATTCCCACAAGTGTAATCACTTGGTATTGACGATTTAAATAAGCACGAGCCCCTTCTTGAATGGCGCCAGCAATTTCTTGCATTCTATCAGTCCCCGAACTGTGCGAAAGAACCGAACGAATCAAAAATAGACCATAAAGCAACGCCACTATCCCGGAACCTATGATAAATCCATAAGCGATTAGAAACATGAAATTCCCTTTTGTTTAAAAAAAATTGAGATGAGTCCACTACGGTGGAAGATCATTGATACTGTATTGAGGTAAAAAAGTCAACCGGAATTCAAAATGTTATTTCTTCTCACTGTCAATGAGTTTGTCAAGCTTTTTGTGAATTTCATTCAAATGAATCTCTACCTTTTTTGTG
>JAAKFL010000017.1 GCA_011065065.1 Chlamydiota bacterium
ATAAATCACCACAGAGGTCGCAGAGAACTCAGAGAGAATCTCATTATTTCTTTCTCTGTGTTCTCTGCGACCTCTGTGGTGAAATTATATTTTATCAACAAATTTTCCAGCGGGAATTGCTGAGTCTGTGGCTCGGTGGTGAAAAAAAAGTATAAATATTGTTTAGTAAGTTCACTCTTGATTGAAAACACAAAATTCCCTACGATTAATGATTATGAAACTCGATGACTTTCCGTCATACTTTCTCACAAAAGAGTTTCCTTTTTCTGCTAAGTTAAAGGCCGCTGAAGCATGCTTCTGCGGCCTTTGCCATATTAAGACTGAGAGGTGGTAACATGCAAATTGAAGAATTCTTCCAAAAATTTGAAGGTTATAGTCTTACCTACGACGACTTGATCTTTCTTCCTGATTATGTGGACTTTGCACCCGAATCGATAAATCTCAAAACGAAAATCACGCGTGAAATTGAGATCAACACGCCTTTCGCCAGTTCTCCCATGGACACCGTTACCGAGGTGGAACTCGCAATCGCCACAGCTCTCCAAGGGGGCTTAGGTTTGATTCACTACAATATGTCCCCCGAAGAACAATGGAAACAGATTAGACGAGTGAAAGGATTTAAGAGCGGATTTGGCTCGGATCCCCTCACTCTTTCTCCCAATTCAAGAATCTGGGACGTGGTTGCAGTCCGAAATGAGTACGGTTTCACCAGCATTCCCATCACGAGCGATGGAAAATCCCATGGTCAGCTTGTGGGAATGATTACCAAGTACGATTATTCCACTTTAACAGATGAAGACTTGGATAAAACCATTGCGGAACGGATGATCCCAGCAGATCGGCTCACAATCGCAACTTTTGGTGAGCTCAGCATCAACGGCACCCTCGATATTAACAAAGCCAACGCAAGTTTGGTGGACAGTCGTAGCCCGGCCCTCCCGATCATTGATTCCAAAGGGTGCCTGAAGTATTTTATTACTCGTTCAGATTTGGAAAAATACATCAGCTGTCCCCATGCTACAAGTGACCAATCCAAGCGTTTATTAGTAGGTGCAGCGGTGGAAACTTGGTTCGAAAAAGCTGAAGAACGCCTTGCCGCGATCCACAATGACGTAGATGTCATTGTCTATGACACTTCTCAAGGATTTACATCGTATGAGCTGGATCTGGTGAAATGGACGAAACAGCACTATCCCGATCTTCAGGTGATCGGAGGTAATGTGGTGACCGCCGATGCTTGTGAAGCTTTGATTGAGGCCGGAGTTGACGGTTTGCGAATTGGTATGGGCTCTGGATCAATTTGCACGACTCAAGAGGTTGGTGGTGTGGGTCGCGGCCAAGCGACCGCCGTCTATGAGTGTTCAAAAGTATGTCTCTCTCATGGGGTTCCTATAATTGCTGATGGAGGCATCAGAAAAAGTGCAGATATCATCAAAGCTCTATGTTTAGGAGCCAATGCTGTGATGTTGGGGTCATTGCTCGCTTGTACCAATGAAGCTCCAGGCAAAACCCATATTAAAGATGGTGTCAAAGTGAAAGAATACCGGGGAATGGGATCGATGCCAGCGATGGAGCGTGGAAGTTCTTTCCGATATGGAATCGAACGGAGCGCACTCAGAGTCCCCGAGGGGGTCACGGGCATGGTCTCTTCTCGTGGATCCATTGCCGAGTGGATCCCCTGCATAATGCAAGGTGTTCGTCAAGGACTTCACAAACTGGGAATGAAGGGAATTGATGATATCCACAGAAAAGTGGCTCAAAATCAAATCAAGATAGAACGACGATCGGAAGGTGCTAAACGAGAGGGTGACATTCATGGTTTGTATGCTGTTCATACAGAAGAGATGTTCACACAAACGGTGGCTGAAAACAGGCAACCACAACTGCTATACAACTGAGAAATTATGACGACTTATAAAGAATCCGGAGTCAACATTGATGCTGGAAATGAACTGGTAAAACGGCTAAAGGCGCTTTGTCCTGAGATCGGAGGATTCAGTGGCCTTTACCCACTGGGTGACCAGTATCTAGTTGCAGGGACCGACGGAGTGGGGACAAAACTGAAGTTGGCCTTTGAGACGAATCAACATTCAACAATTGGAATTGATCTCGTGGCGATGTGCGTGAATGATATTCTGACAAGCGGAGCCAAGCCGCTGTTTTTTCTCGATTACTATGCCACTTCCAAATTGGATGTGGATCAAGCTGAACAAGTGCTCAAAGGAATCGTAGAGGGCTGCGAACAGGCTGAATGTGTTTTATTGGGAGGTGAAACCGCTGAAATGCCTGGGTTTTACCAACCTGGCGAGTATGATATCTCGGGCTTTGTTGTCGGAGTTGTCGATCAGGATAAAGTGATTGATGGCTCGAAAATCGGGGCTGGCGATGCGATTCTGGGAATTCCCTCATCGGGAGTCCACAGCAATGGGTTTTCTTTGATTCGAAAAATCTGCGATGCCTCAAAAATCCCCGAATTGTTGACTCCGACCAAAATCTATGCCAAAACGATTCGCCAACTGATTCAGAAATATTCGGTCCGTGGAATGGCGCATATTACTGGCGGAGGCATCACGGAAAATCTCCCGAGGATCTTCCCGAATGGACTAGGGGCTCAGCTAAGATCATGGGAAGTCCCCTCTATTTTTCAATGGTTACAAAATGAAGGAAATATTCCTGAAGACGAGATGTATCGCACGTTCAATATGGGAATTGGAATGGCGGTCATTGTGGATGCTGAACATGCCAAAGAGATCGCAAATGAATTTAATGGCTTCCATATCGGAGAAGTGGTGAAAGGAGAAGGGGTTTCATGGGACTAGTACCCTATCAATTTTCTTTTGCCAAGTGGGACTGCGTCAAAGCCCCGGGATTGAACGATCGTAAGTGGGTCCATATTGATAATATTGATCCACTTACGATCGTTCAATCGCGGGAGCTTTCACGCGGCCCCACTTGGCAAAATAAAGTTGATAGGGTACTAGCAACAAGCGATAAACTGCAAGTTTCAAAAATCACTATTGAACGACAAGAGGATCATCCTGACCCAAAAAATGCGAAACTCGCTTCGGCCATTTGTCAGTATCTCAGATTTGATGTGACATCTGTGAAAATTCTAAGATCCTATACGATTCATAAATCTTTGAGTCCTGACGAAATCCATGAGATCACTTGTGACCTCCTGATCGATCCCGTGATTGAAAAACCTTGCTCCGATCAGGCTTACCAAGGTTATGATTGGTGTATTGAAGTGAGTTTTAAGCCAGGTGTTACAGACAATGCAGGGAAGACGGCTCAAATTACCATTGAAGATTATTTGGATTTACCTTTTGAAGATGATGAGTTTGTCAGCTCGTCCACCCACACTCTTTTACAAGGTTCTCTCAACAGGGAGCAAGTTCGCATCATTGCTCAAGAAATGCTCGCGAATCCCCTGATTGAATCGATACAGATCCATCACTTGCCCTACTCTCTTCCCGGTGTCCAAATCATTGACTTGAATATTGATGATCAAGAACTCGTTCTTATGAGCCAACGGATGCAGCTTGCGCTGAATCTAAAAGAAATGAAAACGATCCAGCAGTATTACCTAGATGCTGATGTGAGAAAAAAACGGGAAGAATTTAAACTTCCTCCCCAACCCACAGACGTAGAGCTGGAAGCTTTGGCGCAGACGTGGAGCGAGCATTGCAAACACAAGATTTTCCAAGCGAAAATCCACTACCTCGAGGATGGAGTCACCCAAACAATCGATAGCGTATTCAAGTCCTATATTATGAAGGCGACAGATGACTTGCAAGACGAATGCCCCTGGCTCGTCTCCGTCTTCAGTGATAACGCTGGGATTATTCGTTTTACAGATCATTATAATTTAGCATTTAAGGTGGAAACTCATAACAGTCCCTCGGCTTTAGATCCCTATGGCGGAGCTCTCACAGGAATTCTTGGTGTGAATCGGGATATCATGGGAGCAGGCATCGGAGCTCGTTTGGTTGCGAATACCAATATCCTCTGCTTTGCGCCCCCTAACTATGACAAACCTATTCCTGAAAGACTGCTTTCTCCCAAACGAGTTTTTGAAGGGGTCCGTTTGGGGATTGAGCACGGAGGAAACAAGAGCGGTGTTCCGACAGTCAATGGAGCGATCATTTTTGATGACTGTTATCTAGGGAAACCACTTGTGTACTGCGGAAGCGTCGGGATTATGCCTGCAGAAATCAACGGTCACCCCTCTCATGTAAAAGAGATCCTTCCTGGAGATATGATTGTGATTGCAGGAGGAAGGACAGGAAAGGATGGCATCCACGGAGCGACTTTTTCATCGGAGGAGCTTCATGCAGACAGTCCTTCAAGTGCCGTACAAATCGGAGATCCCTTCACTCAAAAGAAACTGCACGACTTTTTGATTGAAGCGAGAGATCTGAGTTTATACAGGACGGTGACAGATAATGGCGCCGGAGGTTTTTCTTCATCAGTGGGTGAGCTTGCTGAACTCAGCGGTGGATGCGAAATCCATCTTGACAAAGCGCATTTAAAGCAGACAGATTGTCTTCCTTGGGAAATTTTGGTCAGCGAATCTCAAGAAAGGATGACGCTTGCTGTCTCCTCTGAAAATTATTCACAACTTTGCCAACTGGCAAAGGTTCATGAAATCGAACTTTGTCATTTGGGTACATTTACAGATAGTGGATTGTTTCACGTTCTCGACCAGGGTTCAACAGTCGCCTGTTTAGACCTCAATTTTCTTCATAACGGCCTGCCGCAACTGGAACTTGACGCCGAATGGATCACACCAACAGAAAAACCCTTATCAATACCTCCATATGAACCTCAGAAAATCTTGCATCAACTTCTAAGCCGCTATGACATCTGCAGCAAAGAATCTGTCATTCGCCAGTATGATCATGAGGTGCAAGGAGGAAGCACATTGAAGCCCCTTGTCGGTATTGACGACGATGGACCTAGTGACGCATCGGTCACACGGCCTCTTGAAGTGATGAATGAACAAGTGGGATTTGTTGTCGCCAATGGCATCTGTCCCCGATATAGTGTTATCGATGGCTATCACATGGCTGCCAATGCCATTGACGAAGCCTTTCGCAATTGTGTGGCAGTGGGTGCCGACCCGTCGACGATTGCCATTCTAGATAACTTTTGTTGGCCGGATCCGATTTATGATGAACAAAAAACTCCGGATGGAAAACTGAAGCTCGCTCATCTTGTGCGGGCAAACCAAGCGCTGTATGACCTGAGCACAATCTATAAGTCTCCGATTATCTCAGGCAAAGACAGCATGAAAAATGATTACAAAATCGGAAAGACAAAAATCTCGATAAACCCTACACTGCTTATTTCTGCACTCGGCAAAGTTCCCGATGTGATGAAAGTGGTTTCCATGGATTTCAAGCAAACAGGAGACTTAATTTACATCCTTGGAACAACAAAAGATGAGTTGGGATGTTCGGAATTCTCAGCGCTTTTAGGTTTAAAAGGAGGTTTTGTGCCTAAAGTGGAACCACAGCAAGCGATCCAGTACTATCATGCGTTCTATAAAGCCATCGAACAGGAACTCGTCGCCTCATGTCACGACTGTTCGGAAGGTGGGTTGGCGGTTGCGTTGTCTGAATCCGCTTTTGCAGGTGGATACGGAGTTCTCATAGAACTCCAGCAAGTTCCCACAAATGAAAACTTATCCGAGACAGCATTGCTTTTTTCCGAGTCAGCAAGTCGATTACTCATTTCAGTCGCTCCGGAACATTCAGAAAGTTTTGAGAGAATTCTCGGGCGGGCACCTTTTGCGAAAATAGGAGTCGTCACAAGCGACAACAATGTGACCATCAAAGGGTTAAACGAAAACACTTTGATTCAAGAGGATATAGCGAAGCTCAAAGCTTCCTGGCAGAAAACTTTGGGAGGTGAATCATGAGTTGCGTCAAAGCTCTAGTGATCACAGGTTATGGAATCAATTGTGAAAAAGAGATGGCGGTGGCTTGCGAAATGGCGGGTGCAGACACCACGATCTGCCATGCTCAAAGACTGCTCAATCATCAGGTCAATTTGAATGACTACCACTTTTTATGTCTTCCGGGAGGCTTTGCCTTTGGAGATGAACTGGGCGCTGCTAAGGTTCTTGCCAACAGAATTTCCAGGCGAGAATCTCTGATTCAAGACCTTAAAGACTTTGTAGCTGAGGGAAAATGTATTCTCGGTGTTTGCAACGGATTCCAGCTATTGGTGAAGTTGGGACTGCTCCCCAACTCCGATAAAGAACAACGGATCTCGCTCACCTACAATGATCACGCCCGCTTTGACAACCGTTGGATTGGTCACCGTGTCCACTCTTCCCATTGCATTTTCACTCAAGGACTCGATCATTTACACCTTCCCATTCGACATGGAGAAGGTAAATTTGTCGTGAAAGACAAAAAATTTGTGGATGAATTGATCAGTGCCGATCAAGTGGTGTTTCGTTATCATCCCAACAACCCCAATGGATCTGAAGAACATATCGCCGGCATCTGCGATTCAACAGGACGAATCTTGGGAATGATGGCCCATCCTGAAGCTGCTCTATACTTTACGAATCATCCCGATTGGTTAAGACGAAAAGAACAGTCTAAAAGAGAGAAAACTCCCCTCCCAGAATACGGCGAGGGCTACATGTTATTCAAAAATGCAATTGATTATTTAAACTCGAGTTAAAGAGGACCCAATGAAAAAAGTCAGCACAGTTTTAATGAGCGTCACCGACAAAACAGGTTTAGTGGAATTTGCCACTCAATTAAAAACGGTGAACCCCGACCTGACCATCATTGCATCAGGCGGAACAGCAAAAACGTTGAAAGAGGCCAGAATTGATACCCTGTCCATTTCTGATTACACGAATTATCCAGAGTGTTTTGGCGGTAGGGTCAAGACGCTGCATCCCATGATCGCCGGCGGGATCCTATTTCGCCGAGGGCTTCATGATGATGAGGCTAAAAAGTTGGGAATCAAGCCCATTGACATGGTGGTCTGTAATCTCTATGATTTTGAAGCAGCTATTGGTGAAGGGCTTGAAATTGATAAGTTAATCGAATATTTGGATATCGGTGGATCAACTTTAATTCGTGCTGCTGTCAAAAATTACACGGGCGTCGTGGTTGTCGTCGATCCACATGACTATCCCACTATCATAGATGAAATGGAAGTTGATGGCTCAGTTTGTTTAGAAACCCGTGAAAACCTGGCGGTTAAAGCCATCAATCTCAGCGCCGACTACGAAGCGTTATTGGCAGAAGACTTTACAGAGCGGCTGAAAGACGAGAAAACTTGTCGTCCTCTTCTTGTGCAGGGAGAAAAATTGAGATATGGAGAAAACCCAGATCAGGAGGCTTGGGTCTACAAGTTTCACGATCAACAAGGAATTGCTCAAGCTGATGTCTTATCAGGAAAAAAACTCTCCTACAACAACTATGAAGATGCTACCATCGCCTATAACGCAGCACAAAACCTATGTAATCTCACTCCATTCCCCGGCATTGCCATCATCAAGCATGGTGGAATTTGTGGTTATGCAACAGGAACCAATTTGCCCAGAGCATTTCAACTGGCGTGGGAAGGAGATATAAAGTCAGCTTTTGGAAGTGTCATCGCGATCAATAATCCCGTGACCATTGAATTGGTCCCCGAACTGGAGAAGAAATTTATTGAAGTGATCATCGCACCATCCTTTTCAGATGAATTCATCGAATGGGCAAAAGAGACTACCCCTAACTTAAGACTTCTACGAGTTCCCAATGGCCACAAAGGGAAGCTCATTTACAAGAACATTAGCGGAGGCATGTTGATTCAAACCAATAAAGACAACTTCTATCCCTCTGGAGAAGACATGTTTGTTCATAAAATGGGAAACTATGGTGTTGTCACCAAACAAAAACCTCCGTCCAGTCAACATGGTCTCTTCCAATTCGCAGTAACCGCTGTCAATTTTGCCAAATCTAACACGATTGCCATCGCAAGAGAAGTAAAGCCAAATGAGTATCAGCTGATTGGAATCGGGGCAGGTCAGCCTAACCGTGTCGACTGCCTACAACTGCTGGCCATACCGCGGGCCATCGAAAACCTAAAACGAGAAAATCAAGGAAAAGAAAACTACGATCCCCGGGAAGATTTATCCAAATGTGTTTTAGCGAGTGATGGATTTTTTCCATTTGATGACAGCATTCGCTACGCAGCCGAAATGGGCTTAAAGTACTGCATTCAACCAGGCGGTTCCAAAAGAGACCAAACCGTTATCGATGCTGCCGATGAATGTGGGATCTGCATGATCTTTACGGGCATCCGAAACTTTTCACATTAATTAAGGAGAGATTTGTGAGTTATCATACGTTACGTGAAACCTTCATTCCTGAACTAGGAACACCACGAAAAGGAAAAGTTCGTGATATTTATGAGAACGGAAAAACATTAGCTCTCATTTCAAGCGACCGAGTCTCTATTTTCGACCGTATATTGGAACAACCTATTCAAGATAAGGGAAAAATCTTAACCGAGCTGTCCCTCTTCTGGTTCGAAAAAACAAAAGACATTATCCAAAACCATATTATCTCCCATCCCGATCCCAATGTGATCATTGTGAAAAAATGTGAGCCCATTATGGTGGAAATGATCGTCCGGGGATACCTTGTCGGATCGATGTGGCGCGATTATGCGGCTGGCAAACGCACCAAGTGTGGCATTGCTATCCCTGAAAGTCTCAAAGAAAATGATCCCCTTCCCACACCTATTGTGACTCCGACAACAAAAAGTGTTGAGGGTCACGATGAAGATATTACAAAAGAAGAGCTCATCCAACAGGGTATCGTTTCTGCTGACTTGTGGAACAAGTTGGAAAAAACATCTTTAGAGCTCTATCAAAGAGGACAAGAAATTGTCAATCAACGTGGAATGATTCTCGTCGACACAAAATACGAATTTGGCTTGGATGAAGAGGATCAATTAGTTCTGATTGACGAGATCCATACTCCTGATTCCAGCCGCTACTGGTATGTAAAAGATGTGGAAAGAAAACAGATCCGTTTTCCCGATAAAGAGTTTGTGAGAGAGTGGGGGCGCTCCCAAGGATTCACGGGCGATGGCAAGGTACCGGTATTGCCAGAAGAGATCATGCTGGAAGTGAGCAGAAGCTACAAAGAGATCTATCATAACATCACAGGGCAATCAATTGGCGATGAATCATTCAATATTCCCGACAGGCTAATTTGCAACCTTCGCCGCGAAAAACTCATTAAGGGCGTGTACTGTCATTTGGTTCTTGGAAGTGAAGTGGATCGTCCCCATGCCGAGAAAATTACAAAGGTATTGGAGGAACACGGAATTCCCCATGAAATCACCGTGGCTTCAGCGCATAAGAACACCAAAAAAGTGATCGAGCTCATTGACAACTTCAACCAGTCTTTGGAACCGGTCGTCTTTATCACGATTGCGGGGCGCAGCAATGCCCTGTCCGGAGTCTTTGCCGCGAACACTCACTGGCCCGTCATAGCGTGTCCTCCGTTCAAAGACAAAAGCGATTACCTAGTGAATATTCACTCAACACTACAAATGCCCAGCAATGTTCCCGTATTAACTGTTATCGAACCCGAAAATGCAGCTCTTGCCGCAATGAGAATCTTAAAAGTGATGGAGGTAAAATGAAAATACTTGTAATTGGATCTGGTGGCCGCGAACACGCTTTATGTCACACTTTTTTAAGACAGGGACATCAGGTTGTGGCCCTCCCCTGTAATGCCGCAACATCCAAACTTTCACCGCAAAAAGCGGTGAGCCCTGAAAACACATCAAAACTTGTGAAATTTGCACAAGAAAACGACATTGCACTCACTGTCGTCGGCCCTGAAAATTATTTAGCGAATGGAATCAAAGACATTTTTTCAAAAAAGGGGTTAAAGCTATTTGGTCCTTTGCAAGAAGCTACCAAATTAGAAAGCAGTAAAAGTTGGGCTAAGGAATTTATGCACAAGTATCAGATTCCAAGTGCTCGCTTTTTCACTTGCCGGACTTCACAGAAAGCCAAGCAAATTATCCGCGATCATTTTGCTGAATGGGGCGGAGTCGCCATTAAGCCTAGTGGGCTAACGGCAGGAAAAGGAGTGATGTGCTGCAAAACGCTTCAAGATGCTGAAGAGGCGATTCGCATTCATTTTGACGAGAAACGGTACGGTGATGCCTCCGATAAAGTTGTGATTGAAGAACTTTTACAAGGACCTGAGTGTTCATTACTGGCCTTCTGCGATGGAAAAACGATGATTCCCATGATACCTTCTCAAGACCACAAACGGTTATGGGAAAATGACGCCGGACCGAATACAGGTGGAGTCGGAGCTTATGCTCCTGTCCCCCTCATTGGAGAACAGATCCTTCAAGAGATCTATGACCAAATTATGGAACCGACAAATCAAGGTCTCAAGGAGGAAGGAATTCTGTATCAGGGAGTCGTTTACTTTGGGATTATGTTAACGGCCCAAGGGCCAAAAGTATTGGAGTACAATTGTCGATTTGGAGATCCCGAAGCGCAAGTTGTGCTTCCTTTGCTCCAAAGCGACTTAGCCGAAATCATGCTGGCCTGTTGTGACGGAACATTAGCTCAAAAGAAAGTGACATGGAAACCCCAGTCAGCCTGTGTTGTCGTGATGTGTTCAGGAGGATACCCCCATTCTTACCAGACGGGATACCAGATTTATGGACTAGAGGACTTCCAAAATGACGATAATGTTATTGTCTTCCATGCAGGAACAAAAATTAACGACCATAAAAAAGTGGTCACCAACGGAGGTCGGGTTTTGGGTGTGACAGGAATCGGAGACAGTTTAAACGAAGCCGTAGGGCATGCCTATCGATGTGTCAGCAAACTTTCGTTTACAGATGCCCATTATCGGCGTGATATTGCTAACCAATCACTAAGAGAATTTGCCACGTAATGGAAACAGAACAAAAAATAGAGTTACTCTACTCCCCTGCCCCCACAAAACCGATGAATGTGGTGGCCTTCGGCTCTGGAACAGGCTCTAATTTGGAAGCTTTGATTGAAGCTCAGAAGGACCTTTATTCAATCAAAGCGATTTTCTGCGACCGTAAATGCCGTTGTCTTGAAATTGGAGATCACAACGGCATACCCACCATCTACCTATCATTCAAAAGGTATTTTAAGGAAAAAGGTGTCACAGACAAAACTGATTTACAGACCAGATTTTCTTATGAGGATCAGGTGATCTATCTTCTTTCACAATTAAACGTTACGACCGACATCATCTTCCTAGCTGGGTACATGAGATTGGTGCACAAACCGCTGCTTGAAGCCTTTCCCAATCGAATCCTGAATGTTCATCCAGCTGATCTCACGATTTTGGATGAAAAAAGACACAGACAATATGTCGGTGTGGATGGCGTTTCCGACGCGCTTAACGCTGGTGAAACATCAACACGATCTTCTGTCTTTATTGTGGATGACAACATTGATACGGGACAGCTTCTTGTATTGGGACCTTCTGTTAACTATACTGAGGGATATCCGCTCACAGAGGAAAAAATCAAAGTCCATCACGAAAAACAGAAGCAATACAGTGATTGGATTGCCAGTGTCGAGGCGTTAAAACTGATTGCAGAGGGACGAATCGGTCTCAACCAAAATGGAAATGTCGTAATCGACAACAACGAGGGGTACCATATATGTGCGGGATCATCGCAATTATTGACGACCAACCAGTAGCTGAATGGATTTACCAAAGCATGATCCAGCTGCAGCATCGTGGTCAAGATGCTGCAGGGATATTCACTTATGATCCAAAGACAGGGAAGCACTTTCTCCACAAAAACCGCGGCCTCGTCAATCAAGTACTCACTCCCCAAACGCTCCCTCTCTCCGAAGCCTCATGGGGTATTGGTCATGTCCGTTACCAAACTGTTGGTGATGGGAGCATTGAAGATACACAGCCCATGGTCATGGGGAACGATCCCACAATTGCACTGGGGTATAATGGAAACATTGTCAACTATCTTCCCCTGCGACGAGAACTCGAGTCGAAAGGGTGCCAATTTCAATCCAATTGCGATGCGGAAGTAATTCTCCATATCCTATCATCACATCTTTCAAAAGGTCGATGTTCATTCGAGGATATACAGTGTGCAGTAAAAGAAGTTTATCGTCGTGTATCAGGAGCTTATTCTGTTGTGGCGACTTTGACCGGAATCGGCATGATCGCTTTTCGAGATCCCGCAGGGATTCGTCCTCTTCTCTACGGCACACAAAAAGGGAGCAAAGCCGTCGGATTTGCCTCGGAAACTTACGCTTTAATCTTCTGTGATTTCCGCAATTTACAGAATATTCGCCCAGGAGAGGTAATGTTTGTCGACAAAGACTTCACTCCCTACCGCAAACAGCTCATTAATCAATCTCCTTCTTACTGCAGCTTTGAATTCAATTACTTTGCCAAGCCCAATACTGTAATCGAACATCACGAAGTGTACGAAATCCGTTCGAATCTTGGGAAAACCTTAGCACAAAAAGTGAAGGCTAGTGGTTTTGATATCGATGTTGTGGTTCCGGTCCCCAATACTGCCCGACCTGCTGCGATTTCCCTGGCCCGAGAACTGGATATCCCGTGCGAAGATGGATTTGTGAAACAAGAATATATTGGACGAACATTTATTATGCCGACTCAGGGATTGCGGGAAAAAGCGATAAGCCGAAAACTCGGACCTGTCTACTCCGTTTTCAAAGATAAAAACGTGCTTATTATCGACGACAGTATTGTGAGAGGAACCGTTTCGAAGAAAGTGACCTTTCTGGCAAAAAGAGCCGGAGCAAAAAAGGTCTATTTCGCTTCCACGTTTCCTCCGATTCGCCATCCCTGCCTCTATGGAATTGATTTTGCGAATCAAGATCAATTGCTGGCTTTTGGTCGGACAAACGAGGAAATCGCGAAAGAGATTGGCGTAGATGGGCTTATTTACAATGATATTCAAGAATTTGTCGACGTGATAGGAATTAAAGGACTCTGCCTCGCCTGCGTGAATGGCAAATATCCCACAAACACTTGTGGAAGTGAGGAATTACAGAAAATGAGACAAAAAGATATTCAAACAGTCGAACGGACTGCTATCAGTGGAGTTTAATTGTGGAAAAAATACTGATTATCGATTTTGGGTCCCAATATACGCAACTGATTGCACGCCGATTGAGGGAGTTGAAAGTCTTCACGAAAATTGTTGATCCTCACCATCCTTATCCCATCGATCCGACTATTAAAGGTATTATCTTGTCAGGAGGCCCCGGTTCCACCGAAGAAACTCTTCATCCCCTTGATCCTAATGTTCTCAATGGGAAAACACCGGTACTGGGGATATGCTATGGAATGCAATTGATTAATGTACTGAACAAGGGGCGTGTCGAATCATCGCCTCTGAAAGAATATGGCAAACAACGGATTTCCATCGAGAAATCTAATCCCATCTTTAAAGGATTGAATGAAGAAGAGGTGGTTTGGATGAGTCACGGAGACAGCATTTCAGATCTGGCACCCAATTACCGCGTGACCGCAAGAAGTCACGATGGTGTCGTCGCTGCGATTCAGCATCAACAATTCCCCCACTTCGGCGTTCAATTTCATCCAGAAGTGACCCACACTCCGAATGGGCATCAGATCCTTGACAACTTTCTCAGCCTTTGTTGCTGCAGTAGAGACTGGACACCTCATCAAGTCCTAGAAAATATCAAAAAGGAAATCCGCGACAAAGTCCAAAATGGACGAGTGATCAGCCTTGTGAGTGGAGGGGTCGATTCCACGGTTGCGACATTTCTTTGTTACGAGGCCCTTGGGCCCGAGAAAGTCATCCCCATCCACGTTGACAGTGGGCTGATGCGCCACAACGAAAGTAAGCAAGTTGTCGAACTGCTCCGTTCCCATGGCATGAAGAATTTAGACTTTATTGATGCCTCGGAAGAATTCTTGAACTCCTTAACCGGAATCAGTGAACCTGAAAAGAAACGACAAATTATTGGCGATCTGTTTATCCAGATTCTCGATCGAGAAATGGCAAAATTGAAAGTACAAGATGAAAAAACCTACCTTTGCCAAGGAACCCTTTATACTGACCTGATCGAAAGTGGAAAAGGGTGTGGGAAAAAAGCCGCTGTCATTAAAAGTCATCATAATGTGAACTCTCCGTTTGTCGATGAGAAGAGACAAAAAGGGTTGATTATCGAACCGAATGCACAGATCTTTAAAGACGAAGTCCGGAGCGTGGGCGAAGCGATGGGCATTCCACATCACCTTGTTTGGCGGCATCCGTTTCCTGGGCCAGGGCTTGCTATACGGATAATGGGTGAGGTAACCAAGGATCGCTTAGAGACATTGCGAGCGGCTGATGAAATTTATATCGACGAGATCCGGAAAGCCGGGCTGTATGATCACATCTGGCAGGCCTTTGCGGTTTTGCTGCCGATATCTACGGTGGGTGTCATGGGCGATCAGCGCACGGAGGGGCATGTCATTGCATTGCGAGCTGTGAGCAGTGCGGATGGAATGACCGCGGACTTTAGCAACCTACCGCATGAAATACTGGGACGTGTGAGTACGCGGATTATCAATGAAGTGCCACGGATAAATAGAGTTGTCTTGGATGTCACGTCGAAGCCTCCTGGGACGATCGAGTGGGAGTGACCTTGTTCGATGTGTCTTAGTAAATTTTAACCGCGAAGATCGCGAAGATCGCGAAGATGCGCGAAGAATTGATTTATATCTATATTTTGCTTGATACAAAGAGCCACTTCTAGTTTACTGGAGGCAAATTTAACAGGAGACGTCTAATGACCCAAACAATGCCTAAATTGTATCAGTACGCCGTATGCCCTTTTTGCAAAAAAGTCGAGGCGTTGCTGGCTTATAAGAAAATCCCCTTTGAAGCGATCGAAGTTCACCCCCTCAATAAAAAAGAACTGAAATTCTCTGAAGAGTATAAAAAAGTGCCCATTTATATCGACACTGAAGGGAAACAGATCAATGACTCGACTTCCATTATGCGCCATATCGATGCCGATGAGAGTGTATTTGACAATTCTGAAAAAGAAGATAAATGGGTCAAATGGGCCGATGAAGTACTGGTCCGAGCCCTGCCTCCCCTTATTTATGATAACTTCAGAAATTCCCGAAAAGCTTTCAATTACATCACAAAGGTAGGAAAATTTAGTTTTTTTCAAAAAATGCTGATTAAATATTCAGGCTCAATGGTGATGATGATAATCGCCAAAAAAAGCGCTAAAAGACAAAATATCCCCGATCCGGTGGTTCATTTCAAAAATTGTCTTGATGAATGGGGCAAAGCTCTTGAAGATGAGTTCTTAAATGGTAAAAATCTTAATGGCGCAGATATAGTGGTTTTTGGTATCCTAGGAAGCATCGATAAACTTCCCGCCTTTAAATATGTAGAAGGCAATAAAAAAGTTTTTGATTGGTACAAAAGAATGAAAAATTCGGTTTATAACTAATGTCAATTATCCTAGAAATTAAAAAGACACTGAAATGTGCATTACCCGATTCCGAGATCTATATTCTAGATCCCAGGAATGACCAAACTCATTTGGAAGCGATTGTGATCTCTCCGTTGTTCATTAATTTATCCTTAGTGAAACAACACAGAATAGTGATGCAACCGTTGAATGAACATTTTAAAGAAGGGCTGCATGCTCTGGCTTTGAAAACGTATACACCAGATGAGTGGAAGAAGAGGCAGAAAGATGGCGATTAAGGACTTTATTGAAGATGAAATCAAAAACAACCGAGTTGTACTCTTTATGAAAGGGAGCCGGGTCTTCCCACAATGTGGATTTTCAGGTCGAGTTGTCAGCATTTTGGATACTTTAAATACCGATTTTGTGACGCACGATGTCTTGCAATCTGATGATATGCGTCAAGGGATCAAAGAGTTTTCCGATTGGCCCACAATTCCGCAGTTATATGTGGATGGTGAATTTGTCGGTGGTTGTGATATCGTCTGTGAGTTGGCTGAATCTGGTGAACTTGAGAAAATGTTGAAAACATGAGTCCTGGAAGGACGACATCTGACAGCCTAGGGTGAAACGGAGTGGAACCCTAGGTTTGATGATTACCCAAACAACCGGAGTCCTGGAAGGACGGCATATTAAGGTCCTAATATGCCGTCCTTCCAGGACTCCGGTTTTTTCGTCACATTTAACCTAGGGTTCCACTCCGTTCCACCCTAGGCTGTCAGATGCCGTCCTTCCAGGACTTTATGTTTTTAAATGTTCGGATTTTCGTTTTCGCGAAGAATTATCAAAATTTATGTAGCGAAAGGTCATTTGATGATCAATTGTTTCATTGATCAAAACACCATCTTTCATAAAATACATGTCCACTAATAACTGTCTCAATAATCCGAGCACAATAATGATTTTATTCTCAGTGGAAAAATGATATATTGAATTGTTGTCTAAATAAAACCCGGTTTCATTATAATAAAAGTTAGGTTGACTAATCTTATGAACAAATTTTATCGATTCCTCTGAATCCATTAAATTTTCATTCCAAACATACTGATCGTCAAGTTCATATTTTCTGAATAAACTATCACTATTATAAAGAGCCATAAATTTATTGTGATGCACTAAATAACACTGATATTTATTTCGAGGTCGAAACTTAAGCTTCCCATCACCAATTGCCATAGGTATCGATTCTAATGTAGACACATCGAGCAAGCAAAGCTTTTCCTGATAACTAATTAAGACTTCATTGCCCTTAGATACCATATTAATAATACTAGACAAATAAGGACTTCGAGACCATTCGGGTAATCGACTCTTTTTAACAAGAGTGATAGACCCCATTTCAATTTTCAGAAGCATCACAGTTCCATTGGGAACAGCTAAAATTGTTTGCTGCGGATTAATGGGAAGACAATATATCGGACCAGTAAATCTTCTGGAAAAATGCTTTTTCAGATCAACATAGACGTGATGATACACTCCCCCAATTTCCTGAAAACAGGAAAGACCAAATTGATCAAATCTTTGAAAATAGAGCACACCAAAATCAGAACCAAGATAGTTCCATTCTACGACGTGTTCCTCTGGACACTTTAGGGAAATTGTTCGGATATTTTTATTGACAAAATCAAACTTCAATACTTCTGCTTCATGAAAGCTCGATATTAAAATTTGCTCATTGTTAATTTTATAACTTCGATCCATTCGCGAAAGATGAGGAATTTTTCCGTTAAGGGGATATT
>JAAKFL010000170.1 GCA_011065065.1 Chlamydiota bacterium
GCTGCGTCAAAGCCCCGGGATTGAACGATCATAAGTAGGTCAATATTAATAATATTGACCTACTTATGATCGTTCAATCGCGGGAGCTTTCACGTCAGCCCAAATGTCAATACTAAGTTGATCAGGTACTAGTGGCTCTGCTCATCATCCCTTCCAAATAAGCCTTCACGGAATCGAGCGCTTTGCGGCGATGAGAAATGCGGTTTTTAATGTCATCTGAAAGCTCAGAAAACGTTTTATCATAATCATGCTTGATAAATACAGGGTCAAAACCAAAGCCATGACGCCCACGAGCCTCTTCTGCAATGATCCCTTCGCAATGTCCCTTAGAGATCTTCAAGACCTCCCCTTCAGGGCCTGCAAGGACCAAGGCACATTCATAATAGGCTTGGCGCTCTAAGTCGCTTTTGTCTTTGAGCGCTTCAAGAAGTTTTTGAGTATTCTCATGATCAGTCGCATCTTCCCCTGCATAACGAGCGGAGTGAACTCCTGGCTCTCCATCTAAAGAAGGGACAACCAAACCCGAATCATCCGCCAGAACAATTTTGTTGAGGGCTTTCGCAGCTGATGTCGCTTTTAAGGTCGCATTTTCTTCAAAGGTTGTTCCTGTTTCTTCAGGAGAAGGGTAATCTGGGAAAGATAATAGTGAATCGACATCCAAACCAATGACTTCGCTCAACATCTTGCGAAATTCACGGATCTTCCCCAAGTTACGACTCGCTAAAACGATCTCCATATGTTCTCCTTACTTCATGAAACTTCGGATTCCTGCAACCGTATAAGTATCATGCCTGAATGTAAATGTTTCCCCTTCTTTGAAGCCCATCATCGCCTGAGCCAGCTTCGACTGGAAGGACAGAATATGCTGATCAGGATCTGCGTCCCAAGGACCAAGAATCGTATATGTAATCTTATCCCCTTGCGAATTGATCAGATTGACAATCGCTCCGATCCCAATCTCATTCATACTGATATCCTGTTCGGTTATGATCCTAGCACGATTGATTTGGTCTGACAACAATTTCAATTCACTCTGCAACCGTGACCTCTTTTCCAATGCAAACTTGTACTCCGAGTTTTCCCTTAAATCCCCTAAGGCACGAGCTTCTTCTATCTCTTTCGCGTTCTGGACAATCTCCACTGTCCCCACATGCTCAATGTGCTTTTGAGTTTTCAAAAATCCTTCTTGTGAGGTCCAAATGACATTGTCATTCTCATCACGCCTTTCCTCGCGTCCTTCAGCAAGAGATGGATAAACCACCTCTGCTAGAGAGCGCATGATTTTGATATCGTGATTCGTAAAGGACTGACACTTAGTAACTAAAAGCAAAAACTCCTTCACAAAATCTAGCGATGAGCCTTCGATAATGTTTCGAATGACGAGATAACGCTTTTTTGTGATTATGCTGAGCATTTTTTTCACGAGATCGCGGTATTTGTTTTCCGTTTCTATCTGATTCAAAAGAATCAGGAAACTTTCCAAAAACTCACACTGGCCATCTTTATCAGAAAAGAGAGTGTCTGGATCAGAGCTGATTTTCTGGAAATACCAGACAAAAGCTTCCGGATACGATTTCGGATGGTGAAGTAGCTCTTCTATCCTATGCTCCAGCTTTGTCAGGGTATCAGGATGACTAAGCTCCTTGAGTAAGTAATCTCTCAACGGATTCTGATAAACTGTGAGAAGTAATTCCAAGAAAATGTCGACCCAATCTTCGCGATGATTGCGAATCGCCACCAAAAGTCGCTTCTTAAACGCTAGAATCTGAATGTCTTCCAGCACTTTGCCAATGTTGGAAAGTGTCAAGACTCTATCCTTAAGTTCTTTTCCTTCAATCTTTGTTCCCAAAAAGTTCTCCAAAAAGATCAAAATTTGAAGTTCTTGATCCACTGACAATTCAGAACGACCTGAAAGCTCGACTATCTTCTCTTCTATCGACTTCTTCACATCCTCTTTCCGCAACATATTTGGAAAGTCGCGGACAAAGTTGTAGGTCGCCAAAATGATGTCATTGACCTTATTGGACTGCAAAATGGTCTTATGCAGACGATCTTCATGTGTCACCTCAGTTTCACGAAGGACAAAAGGCGCCTTCATATTCGAGGGTACTTCAACCATCGTATCCTTTTTCAGCTTCGCCCGGGCATTTTGCCACCACTTGGTCCAATGCTCTTCCGGAATCACCCATTCGCACAATTCTTCTTTAATTTCAGGTGCCGTTTTCGAACCTAAGTCTTTAAGTAAGAGGCGAATCACCTTACAGGGGTCTTGACGTGCTTCTTCTTCCAATTTGTCCGGGCTCCCAAATCGACGAGATAAGAAATGGTCGTTGGAAAGGGGCTGCAACATTTTAAAGGCATTTTTGAAGGACATATCTCGTTTACCAAGAACCAGCTCAAATTCAATGACAAGCTGTTCGCGGACGAGAGACAGATCCATGATCTCTCCAGCCCCCCAACCCCCGGTATGGAAAACAAATTTACCTTTATCCATGTGGGTCAAGAGATCATAATTAAAGAGGGCCCCCTGAAAATTGTCCACTCCGCGAAGTCCAATCAGGCGGGTTTTGAGATCAAATTGAGGGTCATTAGGATAGCGTTCTTTCAAAAGCTTCATCGCCAGCTCCTGAAGGTGCGGGGTGTTGGTCGTCTGGAGGTCCATGATGGACCGGATAATATCGTAGGAGTCGTCTGGATCTTGAATAGATGACCAAAGAGGAAGGGCGGTTTCGACATAGTGGCCAAACTTGGCCATAAAATTTGATTCCTTGATCAGGTTAAGAATTTCTTTAAATTCGGCGGCGTCGACACTTTCGCCATTCGCATATTCTTCCCAGATTTGTAAAAAACGGGGGAAGTCGTCGTGATTGATACGAGTTTTAAACTCCTCCAAATACGCCATTCAATTAACCTCTCTTGTAAATGTGGGGGTTACTACTGTGACTAGCATATCTCTCTAGGAGTTTTAATTCAATTAAAAGAATGACTTAATCCTCTGGAAATTCAATGGATAAGTAATTATTTTTTTATAAGGGTTTTTATAGCACGAAAAGGGACGTATGAAAACAGGATACTAGGAGATCCACGAAGATTGTGATAAATTTTTCAATGAGGAATACAATGGAAAGAGTCTCACCCCCAATTTCACCCCCTGAACCCAAAAGAGCCAGAACGTATGAATCACAGCCCAATATTTTCCCCAATGAAGTCATCTTTAAAATCTTCTGCGAGCTCTCCTTTCAAGACCTCAACGCCGCCTCTCTTGTCTGTAGACAGTGGTATTTAGTCTCACAAGATCATCACCTCCAACTGAATATGGAAAAGTCTTTGATTGAAAACTTAAAACTTTCTTCTCACCATACGGCAAGACCAGAATCTTATTACCCCATGGAACTGATTGTTCGACATGTATCACTCGGCGCGATCCGAGAAATGAAGTTTTTTATGCCTAAACATCATATGGGTCCAGAAACATTAATGATCTCCCTTTTTTTTCAGAAAAAAACCCTCTTTTTGAATCATCAAACAATGGAGTTTTGCGAAATCCCCTATCATCTTGAATTCCTTACCGAGACGGATGAGTATGTCTTTTACAAATTGGACTTGGATGAAAAAAATCTTGGGTTTCAAAGAAAAGGAAGTGAGGTCGTAAACGTCAACGTGATTGAATTTACGGGAACGATAAAAATGAAAATCACAAACCTTTTTGCTCACACGAAATCAACATTTTTTATCACAAGAGAGAGTGGTCGTGTCGATCAAATCAATCTCAAATTTGATGAGCCTAAAGTACAGTCTTTTCATCCCCCTTCTGAAATCAGGCAACATGATCTTAGGTATCAATCAAGTGTTTTTGTGTATCCCTACATATTCATGATGAAAGAGTATTATCTGATATCGAACAGGGATAGTCCACCTAACTCACTGATCTTTGACCTAGAAACAAAAAAGTATGGTGAAAAAGATCTTTTTAATTGGAATATCGAAAAACCCACCAGAAGACATCTACACATGGATGAAAAGACAAAAGGATTTTATGAATTACGTTTGCCAATGATTAGAGGGATTTGGGAAGATAAAGGAAAAAATATTCGAAATCAGTTAATTAAATGGAATCTTTCAGAGAGTGGAACACTAAACAAAATTTGGGAAAAAGCTTATCCCTACCCACCCGAGGATTGTCAAGGACCTTGCCGTGGATCGAACAACATAGTTTTTTGTGATGAGAATTACCTCATAACTGTTAACCTTACCAGCGATATGATTATTCGTTTCCCTCCAAGAAATCTCTACCAGTACACAGTCATAGATTTGAATCATGACGGAATATACGTGATCAATGAGCGATTACCCGCCAGATTTGCAGTCAGAGGTCATTTTATGATTTTCTTGGAAGTTCCTTTAAGAGGCCAACCAGATAAAATCATCCTCTACCACATTCCCACAATGACAAGAAATGAAATCTTGTTAGAATATGGCCTCAAATTTTTAACATCAGTTTTCGAAAATGGAACTTACAAAGTCATCGCATGCAAAGACGATGACATGCACATTCTCACTTATCA
>JAAKFL010000171.1 GCA_011065065.1 Chlamydiota bacterium
ACTATGACATCATGTTCAACTGTGTGAGTATTGAAAAATCTACCAAGCCTTTTCTGACACCAGAATTGTTGCATGACAATCGCAATCTATCGCTCATTGTTGATATCAGCTGTGATTGTTCGAGGTTTTATAATCTGCTGCCCATCTACGAGGGCCGGACGAATTTTAAAGAACCCTGCAAGCGGATAGCGAATGGGGAACATCCACTGGATATAATCGCCATAGATAATATGCCATCGTTTTTCCCTATGGAGGCGAGCTTATCTTTCTCGGAACAACTGCATCCATTGTTGCTGCAACTTCACAATGCCGAAATAGCTGATACCCCCTGGGCCAGGTCCGAAGCTTTGTTCTCGCAACACATCTCCTAGGCGTCCATTCCGAGCTTCAATGAAAGGGGCCATTCTTCCGAAGCTGCCGTTTTTCATCCACTTCAGAACTTTCGAAGAGCTCCCTAGACTCTGATTGCTACCCAAACCTCATTTAGAGCGATGTTGTCAAAATATTGGAGAAAAGGCTGGAGCAATTTTTCTTCTCTCACATAAAAGCGCTTGCAACCGCTTTTCCATTAGTACAGCTATAGTAAATGTAGTGACCTTTCTTAATTTCAGGAGTCACTACGTTTTGATGAGTGACAGAAGTCTATTTCGAGATAATTTATTCGTCTACTTTGAAAAGAGAAATCCTCTCCAAGCGTTCACTCCCCCAAGAGGTGAGATACCCCTTAGCATTTAACTCTACAAGGCCAAATTGAGTTATCGCGAAATATTTGCTGTCATGAGAAAAGCAGATTCCATGAGGAAAAAAGAGAGGGGTCTCTTCTCCTCCGAGTATTTTGAATGGAACATCCCCTATAAAACGGTTATTCCATTTGTCAAAATAGTAAAATGAAACAGTATTTTGAGAGCTGTTGCTTACCGCGCAATAGTCGCCATCGGGAGAAAAAGCGATATCTTCTGGACGACCAAGCTGAGTTGCAGGTCCAGAAATTTCTTGCAGAGGTATGGGATTGATTGAACTTTTTTCCCAATTGATTGGAAAAATTCCGAGACTATTTGTTTTTGTAAAGGTAATTACAAGCGAAGATTGATCAGGAGAAAAGGCAACCCCTTTTGGCACGCCTTTTAAATTGTTATTTTTTGTAAGGGAACTACAAGGCAAAAACCGAGGGTGAGCGCTGTCTAAATCTTCAACGCGATATAAAATAACTATCCAGGGAGAATCTTCAAAAGATCCATAAACAACTGCAAGATAGGCTCCATCTTGAGAAAAGCACATTCCATGAGGCCTGTATTTACCTTCAGAAAGATGGAATGGAATCGTACTTTGTGGATAATTTTGAAAACAACCTTCAATGTCAGCAGGATAGATATTAAAGTCTCGGGTAGTCCAATTCACAATAACTAGATGATTCCCATCGGGCGAAAAAATTGCGTTTTGGGGATGAAAAAACATAGCAGTAGGATTTTCTAGCATTTGCACTAGCTCTACACTGTCATCCATATCAATTTGATATAGACCAACTTGCTGGTGATGAGTAAATGTCACGCAAAACAGATTTTTATTCGGATGAAAAGAGACGCTGTTAATCAAGGTAGGGTACGTCTTATCGCTTTTAATCGAGGTGAGGGGCTGAAAACTGAAAAGTAAAATAGGTTGGACACATAACATACAAAATAATGTTTTCACTTCATTATTCACACCTCAAAAAAATTAACAAGTTAGTTCGCTTACGAATAAGCTATATTTTTCTTTAATTCTAGTCCAGTCAAAAGTTCTGAACTTGTCTCTCCACCTCCATCGGTAACGTCCTGATCAGGAAGGGCCCTCAATTCTGCCAGATTTTTGGGATCGCGACGCAGCTAAACCTATTGGTTTAGCAAGGAGCGATCGCAAAAAGATGGTGGGATTGAGGGCCCTTCCTGATTAGGTAAGTTGCCGTTGGAGGTGGAAACCTCCATCATTATCGTTCGGAGCGTGAAGGGTTCTGAATCCTACTATCTTTTTCTTATCAAAATGAGAATGACGATACCGATATTTACGATAAAATTTGGAGTAAATCGATCCTTCGATTTCTTCATTTTTCTAAAGAGACGTGAGATCTTCTTTTGCGCAGCAAATTTCATTTTCCTAAGTCATTGGGGTATATGAAATTGCTATCGCAAGGAGGCGTTTCACCGATTTAGGAAAAATGAAGAAATCGAAGGATCGATTTACTCCAAATATTCTCGAAAATCTATTTTTTAAACTTCTGCAATTGTCTCTTATGAAATTAATCTATTAAAAAAACAATGACTTAGGGATTTGAAATTTGCTATGGAAAGGAATCTCTCATGTCTTATTGAAAAATAAAGAACCTGATAATACTTAAATCTTTCAAATATAAATAAAATATTTTCTATTAAACATATAATCTGATAGGTTCCAGATTTTAAGAATAACCAATGGAGGAGACAAAGTATAATGAAAAAAATCTTGTTTAGTCTCGGAATGTTCGCCATTCTGAGTGTAAGTTCTGTATATTCGCAAAACTATAATGATCCATGTTGCGATCCATGTTGTGATCCTTGTTGTTCAAATGGATTCTATGTAGGAGCTGATTTTCTATACTGGACAGTTTATGACGCTGACCTAGATTATGCCGTCAATAACACTGCCGGGTTTGATGTTGCCATTACTAATGGTGGTGAATCAATCATGCACTTTGCTAGTTACGATTGGGATCCTGCATTCCGTGTATTTGTTGGTTATCAAGACCAGTGCTGTGGTTGGGATGCACGCGCTTCCTACCTACGCTTTTGTGGCGATAAGACCAGTACTGTAACTTTCGGTGACGGCGTCACTGATCACCTAAAGCCAACACTTTGGTCACCTGCTTTCGGAAACGATCGCTGTCAAACCGCCACTGCAACGACTGACATCAAGTATCAACTCTATGATGTCACTGTGGGACGTGCCTGCTGCATCTGTGATGGATTTACGCTCCGCCCATTCGGTGGATTCCGTGGACTCAACCTCCGTCAAAAACTTGATGTTAAGTACGAAGGTGGAAGGGACTTCAGCAACTTTGATGGTATTGTGACGTGGGACTCTTGCTTCGACGGCTACGGCCTCACAGGTGGTTTCGACTGGAATCTCGATTTTTGCGGCTGCTTCTGCGCTTTTGCAACCGTGGCTGCTTCTATCGTAGGTGGTGAAACCGATGACCTTGAGATCCAAAGTGGTCCAGAGGGCGTCAATGGAAGTTCTGAAATCGTCAACAACATCAATAGTCGTGAAAGGCAATTCGTTGGACTTCCAGGCTACCAGCTTGCGATTGGCCTATGCTATGAGAAGTGCTGCGACACCAGTTGCGGATGCTACTGCTTTAAACTCGGTGTTGGATACGAACTGAATCACTGGTACAACGTTCCTGAGGTCCGTCGTTTTGTTGGTAGCGGCAATGAAGCTGCAAACAACGGTGGTGGAGCCAAGGGTTGCATAATGCTACATGGATTAGTGGCTCGTGGAACTGTATCATTCTAACGTCTAGAATGTGATCCTCCTTTGCTTCGGCAAAGGAGGAATTTTTTTTGAGTTCTGAATTCAAGAATCACGTTGCTAAGCCTTGAGTTGACTTCCAATTTACCTACATGAGCTTTCGTATTTTCTCAGCAACCTCTGGTGTATTGACTTCAGACACAACCAAATAATTGTGTTCTTGAAAGAAAATACGATGCGTCTGAATCTTTAACCGATGAAGCTTCTCTTCAATACTTTTGTACTCAGGGGTTTCATCTATGTTGAGCATGGCATCAACATAATACCCAGGACGCTTAAAAACTTTGAATTTGACATCAAAAACATGACTTAAAAAATCAGAATGAGAATTTCCTTCAACCTCCGTCACATACCGGATGTTTTTAGATTTAATTTCCTCGACAATTTTCCGTGCAAGGACTTGAATGTCTTTTGCAGTCGATAAACAATGAGTATGCCCTTTTAAGACCTCACCCTTACAAAATTCTTTGATCCCATCAAAACTATCATCATATCTCTTGGAAGAATGTGGGAAACAATAAACCACATTGTCCAATAGGCCTTTTTTCTCAATGCTAGAAATCAAATGATTCGCATGTAAAGCCCCGCAAACAAAAATCAACCCTTCTCTTTCATCACGAAATTTCATCAGGTTTTCGACAAAGGTTTGAATCCTGGAATCATCATAATGTTCTATCTTACCCACCCTATCAATCAGATTTTCTGAAATGATGTGATCATAATCGGAGTGATCAATATCAATACCTTCTATTGAAACTGAAAGTCGCTTTGCATAATCAAATATATCTTTCAGTATGTAAGTTGCGGGTAAACATTTGATTTTTTCTGCCACCTCAAGATATCTCTTGCTGGAGACAAATAGTCTCATTAAATTCGTTAACTCCTTAAAACTAACGTCACTCAATCTCCCTCTAATCTCAACCTTTGCCCTTTTTAAAAGCTGTTCTGCTTGAGAATGGATACCAGAATCTTGTTCTAAGCAAGCTTCAAAACGAG
>JAAKFL010000172.1 GCA_011065065.1 Chlamydiota bacterium
TGGATCGTGGATGAGGGTGCTGCGCAGCTTTTGAGCTAGGTGACTTATAAATTTAACCGCGAAGATCGCGAAGACCGCGAAGATGCGCGAAGACAAAATTTTAGCTATCGTTCTTCATGTCGTTAATGGCTTTCATGATATTCGCAGGCGTAATATTCACTCCACTCAACTTTTTCGCTTTTAACTTCTTACGATTCGCAACAACGACTGTCGGAGTTTGCTTCACTTTAAACGTTTTCACGATTCCTTCTTGAAACTTAATCCCCTCATTAATGTCAGCAAAGTTTAATGGAACATAGGTCACACCATAGATCTTGACGGCTTCCTGAACGCCCTGTGGTGTGGGAGTTTTTGTGGTTTTTGATAATTTGTGGAGCGCCTTGCGGATTTTAAAATACTCATTTTTGTTTTTTAACATGAAGGATAAATTGTAAGGCACATAATTCATCGTTTCCGGATGAAGCGGGTAATCGATAAAGAAAAGTCGGGCTTTCGCCATGATGCGGTTGTAGTGCGGAGACAGTTTCGTATCAATTTTACGACACGCTGGGCAAAACCAATCGGTAATGTAATAGACCTCTATTGGACTGTTCTGATTTCCGAAATAAGGAACATCCTCACCTTCAAGCCCCTCGGCAAATGACTGTTCTGGCTTGAAGACACCGTAATAAGACATCACAAAACCAAGTCCAATGATCAAAAGACTACCGAGCAACTTCCCTAAAGATTTCATAAAACTACCCCGTTTAAAATTGTATAAATACCGGCAAAAGATTAAGAGAGCAATGCCCCCAATCACTGCCGCAATCGACAGACAAAGAGGACACCACTGTTCGATCACATACTTTTGAATCAAAATAAAGCTCAATTCATTTCCTAACGCACCAGCCACCATCAACCCCACGATGTAACCCAGCCAATTGACTTTTGCAGACAAGAAATGGAGAATTGTGACTGAAATAAAGAAAAGAAACCCTAAAAGCTCAAAATCCCAACCATAGTACTTGTAAAAGTGGACCTGTTCACAAGCTTCCGTACACACCTGCAGCCATGACAAAGTCGTGAGGCCCAATCCTACAAGAAAGAGCAACCCGATAAGCCAATAGAGAATTCTCTCTGTATTCGACATTTGATCCCCGAAATGATTCACTTTCCGCAATATAGCGTTTCAAAGAATCTTTTGTCAATTTTCGAGTCCAGGTCACGAGTCCCAACGGGACGGCATCTGACAGCCTAGGGTTTCACTGCGTTCCACCCTAGGCTGTCAGATGCCGTCCCGTTGGGACTCATAGACTTTGGCATGGGATTTGCTCAATTGAAGGCATCAAATGCAAGGAGACACCCATGGAAATCACAGATTTTAGCTTTATTCAGACTCAACTAGATGTTATCGAACGGAACCTTAATGACTTAGAGGGAGTTACGGTCGATACGACGGTTGCCACTGAAGTCATCGACAATGTCTTACAATCATTCGATGCTTTGAATGAAAGCAACCTCGATAAGATGGATCCCGATAAGTTAGAAATAGTCACCAATAGGGTGTCTAACATCCATGAGAGAATCGAAGGGTTATTTGACAAGCATGTCATGACTGGGGACGTAGAAGATCGTATCAGATCGCAAATGGACCAGCTGACAAGCCACTTACCTCAAAAAGAGGTATGGACAGAGCTTATCAGCGATTCTCGTTTTTCAAAAGTTTTTAAAAAAGCTGCTCAAAATGAATTAGGTGAAGGTGTCGATGAAAATATGATCTCTAAACTCCCATTCGAGGTTTTGATGCTAATCTTCAGGCACCTTCCCGATGACCGAAAAGCGCTTGGTTTAACCAGCAAAGCTGTCAATTATGTGATCCGACGTGGTGACATGACCGATGTCCATTTAGCTTATCGTCTTGATGACCTAGAAAATGCCATGAACAAAGTTGATGGTTTTTCAGAAAGATGGGAAGCCCACATGAATGTTGTGACATCCCGACTCGAGGAAAGTGGGAAAGAACCCACAGCAAGAAATGTTTACGAAGAATTCATCAAGTTTCAAGCCGAACGTTTTCCACCTGCTCCATTTAAGGATGAAAATGATCCATTTTCTGTTGAAGGTTATCTCGAAAGAGAAAGTATCATTAAAAACTGGAACGCGGTTTTGTATTTGCAAAAAGCAAGAGGAGAAAAATTCTCTCCCATCACAGATAGGGAAAAACTTCTTGAATCATTAGACAAAGTAAATTGGGAACATATTTATTTGGAAGAGAGTGATAAAAACATTGGCGATCCATTATCTGAAATTCCAACAGAATTAAACGAAAGTGATGACATAACAGCATCAGAATTTAATATTCACTACATCCCAAAAGATTGCTTCTCACAAGAAGGTCCAATATTTCGTGTTTTTTTAAATAATAATAAAATTGTAACCATAGAAAAAGACACTTTTTCAAATTTAATAGCGGGGAGAATTTTTCTAAATGACAACAAAATCAAAAAAATTAACGAAGAAGCTTTCTCTCATCCAGAACTTGCTCATGATTTAAAAGATCTTAACCTCAGAAACAACAACATCAAAACACTTGATGCGAAAACTTTTGACACTTTGAATTTGACGAAGCTCGATCTACGCGGAAACCCACTCGACAAAAGCACAAAAGAAATGCTTACTAAATTAAGAGAAAAAGTCGATACAGTTTTATTTGACGAGTGAAAACCGCTCCACTGGCCATTTTGAATAAAATACCGTCCTCACTCGAAACGGCAACTAAAGGTAATTAGAAAGCGAAAACGCTATTTTTTCCCAACTCGGACCGCCGGCAAGCCGGCTCTTCGAAAAGCGCAGGCAAGCCTGCGCACTCCAAAAACTGACTTTGGCATGGCATTAGCTTAATAAAATGCATCTTTAAAATGCAGGAGGCTACCATGGAAAAAACAGATTTTAGCTTTATTCAGACTCAATTAGATGTTATCGAACGGAACCTTAATGACTTAGAGGGTGCTTCAGTCGATACAACGGTTCCCACTGAAGTCATCGACAATGTCTTACAATCATTCAGTGCTTTGAATGAAAGCAACCTCGATAAAATGGATCTCGATACATTAGAAATAGTCAACAGTAGGGTATCTAACATCCATGAGAGAATCGAAGGGTTGTTTGACAAGCATGTCATGACTGGAGACATGGAAGATCGCATCAGATCGCAAATGGACCAGCTGACAAGCCATTTACCTCAAAAAGAGGTATGGACAGAGCTTATCAGCGATTCTCGTTTTTCAAAAGTTTTTCAAAAAGCTGCTCAAAAAGAATTAGGTGAAGGTGTCGATGAAAATATGATCTCTAAACTCCCATTCGAAGTTTTGATGCTAATCTTCAGCTACATTCCCGATGATAGAAGGGCTCTTGGCTTAACCAGCAAGGCAATGAATTATATTATCCGACGTGGTGACATGACCGATGTCCATTCAGCCTATCGTCTTGAAGACTTAGAAAAAGCCATGAACGAAATGGGCAGTTTTCCAGGAAAATGGATTGCCATGATGGATGTGGTCACATCCCGGCTTGAAGAAAGTGGGATAGAAGCCACAGCAAGAAATGTTTACGAAGAACTCATCAAGTTTCAAGCTGAAAGATTTCCACCTAAACCATTTGAGACTAGAGATGATCCATTCACTGTTGAGGGATTCCTCGCAAGGGAAAAAGTCATTCACGACTACAATAAGCTTTTATATATTCAGAAAGCTGAACAGAAGGAATATGAACTTGAACAAGTTGGTGGAAATCTTAAAGTCCCCTCAAAAAATTGGAGAGAGATGCCAATCATGTTAAATCAAGAAAATGCCTTATTTGGAGAACCACTAACGGAAATTCCCATAGATTTACAGGAACCTACGGATAGTTATTTACAAATAAGATATAACGAAATCTTTTACATATCGCCTAATTGTTTTAAACCAGAAAATTTTCGTGAACTTTTAGATTTTGCTCATAATGATATTACGAGAATTGAGAAAGACACACTCTCCAACGTACCTGCAAACTACTTATACTTTAATGACAACAAAATCCACACGATTCATAAAGATGCCTTCTCACATAAGCCTCTGTCAGATAGAATTATGCTCCTTGATTTCAGTAACAACAATATCACAACTCTTGATCCTGAAATTTTTGACAATCTTCCACATCTAGGAACTGTTTATCTTAAAGGAAATCCTTTGGACGATAAAACAAAAAAAATGCTCACTGAATTAAGAAAGAAATTCAAAGAATTAAGTGATCACAAGAGTGTTGAATTTGATGAGTAAAACTGCATAAATCAGTTCTTGGAGCCCCGAGCGGCTATCGCCGCTCATATCGTGAAGTAAACTCAGCAGGGCTGGAAGCCCGACATTTGTCAGCCCAGGCTGTAGCGGAGCGGAGGCCTGGGACCATTCAAACATCAT
>JAAKFL010000173.1 GCA_011065065.1 Chlamydiota bacterium
AATACCATTTCTTCTCTTTGCACAGAATTTGATGGCACAGGAAGCTGAAGCCCCACCAAGGGATTTTGGAAGTTATCAAGGACTAATCATCATTGCTGTTGGGATACTGTTTATGTATTTCATTTTGTGGAGACCTGAGCAGAAAAGACGTAAGGCTCTTGAGGAACAGCGAGAAAAATTAAGAACCGGAGACAAGGTGACCGCTGTGGGAATCATTGGCCGCATTGACAGTATCAAGGAGCATACGGTAGTTCTCAAAATGGTTGATGGGTCAAAAATTGAGGTCCTGAAAGCGGCAATTTCGGATGTGATGCCCGAAGAAGAAAAAGAGGCTACACCGGAATCTTAATTTGAAAACAATGCTCTTGATCGATTATATGGTCGGTCATGATCATAGACCCTTCCAGAGCTGCGGGTATTCCCGTTTTCTGCCCCATTCTTCAAGGGGAAACAGAAGACCCTATCATCACAAAATGCCGTCACATTTTTGACCGTGAAGCTCTCAAAGATTGTTTCATTTACGGGTATCATTCATGTCCTCTCTGTCAGCGGGAATTGAAAGCTTCGGATATTTTGAGCCTAAGAGAAAGAATTACCGGAAAAATTAAATTGAGGGTGACTCGTGTAAAAGAAGGGGTCGTCGCTTATATTTTTGAAATTTACGATGAAATCACTTCAAAAAAATATTTGACATTTCCAATTGTTTATTTGAGTCTTATTCCAACCGCGGTGATTTCGGCTATAAAAATCCAAAATATCAAAGATGGGATATCTCAAGACCTTGAGGGACCCTTTTCATTTTTAGCTGTCGAGACAACAGCTGGGATGACATCCATTTTTGCCCAAATGTTCAATGGATTTGTGAGAATGAATCTTATGAATGATCGCAGCCACAGTCTTCGTTTTAAACGTTATTGCCGAATTCTTATCGATTTAGGACAAATTTCCCTGACTTTCGGAAATCCTTTACTGGCAATAGGTCATTACACAGATGATCAAGAAATCCAGATGGCCAGTAGTGTCATGGTTGCTGGGGGCTCTTTGGTTTCTGTTGCAGCGTCGGGTGTTTATGCTGTGAAAGACGAGTGGGATACAAGGAGCTCTTTCATCAACTTCGTTATTCGGACTGGAAGTTTAAGCGTCCTTTTTGGGGCAATCTGTTTTCTCGTCTATTGTATTTGGATGACTTCGCTTTACGAGATTCAGAAGCACTAAATTAGTCTCTTGGCAGGCCCAAGTGGCTATCGCCGCTAATATCATAAAGTAAGCAATTCGTGCCCGTGCCCGTGTGCGTGCCCGTGCCCGATTTTACAGGAAATTCGGGCACGGGCACGGGCACGCACACGGGCACGCACACGGGCACGGTAACAACTCCAAGAAGTTGTTTTATACCCATTTCTGAACAATGGGGAATTGTCTCCCCTTGGAAAAGGCTCTTTCCGAAACCCTTAACCCAGGCGGACTTTGCCTTCGTTTGTATTCGTTGATGTGGATTTTCTTCACAAGGTCTTCTACAAGCTCTAACGAGTATCCATGCTTCTCGGCAATTTGCTGAGGTGATAAGTGATTCACAATATAATCTTCCAAAACAGCATCGACAATGGCATATTCTGGCAAACTGTCCGAGTCTTTCTGGTTAGGCTTCAATTCCGCTGAAGGAGGCTTGTCGAGGATGTTCTGCGGTATAATTTTCTTGTCACGATTGATCCATTCAGCGAGTTCATAAACTTGCCTTTTGGTCACATCGTTCAAGACGCCTAAACCTCCGCACATATCCCCATAAAGGGTGGCATACCCCATGGCCATTTCACTTTTGTTACCAGTACTCAACACCACGTGACCATACTTGTTAGAAAAGGCCATCAAGATGATTCCTCGGGTTCTGGCTTGGAGGTTTTCTTCTGTTGTGTCAGGAGGTTTTCCTTCAAAATGGGGTTCTAATAAATCCAAAAAACTTTGGAAGGGGGACTCAATAGAAACCCAAATGTTTCGGATGTCTAAGTTTTCGGTCAGTACTTTGGCGTCATGAGTACTGGCTTCAGATGAATATCGCGACGGCATGCATAAGGCAGTGACGTTTTCTTTTCCTAAGGCTTCTGTGGCGATACAAGCGACGACAGCCGAATCAATCCCACCCGATAAGCCAAAACAACAGGATTTGAAGCCTTGCTTCAGAAAGTAATCGCGGATTCCCAAGACAAGGGCTTGAAAGAGGTTTTCTTCCGTTTTGATGGTCCAAGGAAAGGGTGTATACTCTTTGGATAAGTCCACCACAAGAACTTCTTCCTTAAATCCTTCTGCTGAAGCAAGCAGTTCACCTTGACGATTGCAATAGAGACTGTGTCCATCGAAGATAAGGCTGTCGTTAGCTCCGACCTGATTGCAAAGCAATAAGGGGCATCGTAGCGATTGGGCGGCTTTGGAACAGACATCAAAGCGAATGGAGGGTTTGTTGACGCTATAAGGAGATGATGAGATGTTGATCATCAGATCGGGCTTAAGGTCGCGATAAAGGAGGACAGGGTCTTTTTGATAGGATGTCTGGGGCACCGCCTCAGTGTGATGCCAGATGTCTTCGCAAACAGTGATTCCGATTTTCTTTCCTCCGATGTCCCATAACTTAACTTCAGTTCCCGACTCAAAATATCGTCGCTCATTAAAGACATCATATGTGGGAAGCAAAATTTTATCCTGAACGCCGAGTAATGTTCCATCCATCATAATCGCAGCGCTATTAAAAAGCGTTTTTTCTCCGGTATGGGGATTTTTGCGGGGGTAGCCTATGATGGCTCCTGTCCCTTTTGTTTCGGATAAAATCAATTGTAATTGAAATGCAGTTTCCTCAATGAAATGAGGTAGGAGCAACAGATCTTCCGGAGGATATCCCGTCAGGGCACATTCAGGAAAGACAACCAGATCCGCACCCTCTTTTTTACTGGCGCGGATGGTGCTGATAATTTTTTCTGTATTTCCTTTAAGGTCCCCAACAATGGGGTTAATTTGGGCAAGGTGAATGATCATTATGGTTAACTTCCAAAGTCATCAAGGATAATATTTTCCCTCGGAACACCATAATCGTCAAGAAGTTTCATGACCGATGAGTTGTGAAGTGGTGGGCCGCAGACATAGTAAAGACATTCTTCAGGTTCCTCCATTTTTCTAAGTTGTCCTTCTTTAAAAGCCAAGAACAAATAATTCGTTTGCAAAGGGTCATCTTTTGGCCATCCAGTAGCTAAATCTTCTTCAGTGGGTTCGGAGAGCACTAGCTTATAGCTGAAATTTTCGTGCGCCTTATCAAGCTCTTCGTATTCTTCTTGGTAAATATTTTCCTTCAACGAACGGGCTCCATACCAAAAGGAAATCTTACGATTGGTGTTTTCTGTGTGAAACAAGTGGAGAACGTGGCTGCGACCAAACGAGGATCCGGCACCTCCAATCAGAAAGATCAATTCGCGGTCATCTTCAACCATAAAGGACTCGCCATAAGGACCAGACAGACGAATCTTATCGTCCGGCTTCAACATAAAGGTGTATGAAGAACAAATTCCCCAAGGAATATTTTCTGCTAATTTTCCTTTGATGAACGGCGGAGAAGCAATTCGGATATTGAACTTAAGATGTCTTTTTTCCGCAGGATACGACGCAAAAGAATAGGCGCGTATAATCTCTTCAGGAAGGCTCGTAAAATCGATTTCTCGATTAAAAAGACCAAACTTTTCCCAATCTTCATAATACTGAGGATCCATCGTCTCTTTCCAATCCGTAGTATTCGTTTTAAATTTCGGAACGTGGAACTGCATGTAGCCTCCCGATCGATAAGGAATATCCTCATCGACCTCAACCACTAATTCTTTGATGAACGTGGCGACATTCTCATTGCTGATCACGCGAGCTTCCAGCTCTTTGACCGATAAATATTTTTCTTCAATGTGAAGGTGCATGTCATGCTTCACTTTGCTCTGACAAGATAAACGCCACCCCTCTTTGATCTCTCTCTTTGTAAAGGTATCGATATCCGTTTGAAGAGGGATACCTGCCCCCTCAATGACTTGTACCTTGCACTGTTTGCAAGTGGCTTTTCCTCCACATGGAGAAGGCACTGGAATGTTATGAGACGAAAGAACGTTCAAAAGAGTTGACCCAGCTGTGTGGTGAATGGTGAGGTCTGAGTCTTCATTAATTTTAATTTCAATTTCTTCGGTACTCACCAACTTGGCACGAGTGAATAGAATCATCGTCGCAAGGCCAACGCCCACGAACACAAAGGCAATAATAGCGTAAATGATTAATTTGAAGTCTATGTCTAGAGGAATCTGTGCAAGTATTTGAAAGTCAGTCAAAAAATCCATAATGCCTCCGTCCTTATACCGATCGTGTTTCAAAAATCGGTTTTTGGCAAAGAGAAAGTCTCCGTG
>JAAKFL010000174.1 GCA_011065065.1 Chlamydiota bacterium
GCAAAGCTTTAAAAGGCAAAGGTGCCCGAAGTGGTATACGCATTGTATATGCTTACATCGCTGAAAAGGATGAAATCTATTTGATTGAAATATATTCAAAAAACGACAAAGAAAGCGAAGACCACGAGAGAATCAAGCAAGTTGTGCGTCAACTAAAAAAGCAGAACTGAAAAGTTCTGCTACCAAGGTGTGGATGGAGGCGGAGAGACGCGTTCAGAACTTTTGACTGGGGGAGATATCCCCAAAATTTAGCGAAAGAGTTTTTATCCAAGTGCGCAGCGATATAACACCCTAGGTATCAGATTAGAGCTCCCTTGCTTAGGGCCATGCAGATTGAAGCAGTTTCATTAAGTTGCGCTTGGGCTTGTGAGTCACACGAATAGAATTAAGATAGTTCATGAACTCGGTTCTACGCTCAAGACGGGTCATCAGCACTTCGATCACTTTCAACAACTCAACAGCTTGGCTGTAAGCTTCATTATTCTTTTTGTCAATTGCCGCATCGAGAGCCTTTTGGTAAATGGGAATAACATCTTCTGGATGTGTTTTCTTTCGTTTGTTTGCTAGCTCCATCCACAAAGAGTCAGAGCATCCACCTTTGGAAGCTTCCCTCCAGGCAGTTTCGACATCATTCTCCCATAAAAATATTTGAACAAGCACTGTATGCCCTATGTCACAAGACCAGGAATAACGACGTCTCTCGTTTTGGCTCTTTGACTGACTAGTTTTATTTCGAATAAAATCCAAGGCCTTTGCCCGCCAAAGTGGCCACTGATAGATCTGAGAAGCATAACTTTCCAATTTACAATATTGATTGAGGGTAGGCGACTCAGCAAATTCGTGCCAGGCAAGCGACATCGCTTCATCATGCTGCTTCCGGCAAAGATACTCAGCAATTAAAAACGCTCGTAAGCGAGAATCTGTTTTATCAGGAAAAGTTTCTACACCTTCTTCTGCCCATTTTAATGCTAGGTCATCCTTGCCAGCTTCTTTATACGTTTCAGCTATCTGAAGGTAGTTCCAGGCTGAAGATAAATCACTTTTTTTGACAGCAATAATCGCTTCGACATTTCCAGTTTCTTTAGCTAGACTCTCCATAATATTGGTAATTCGGAACCGACGTCCATACTTTCCTTTTATATCACTTCCAGGCAATAACACAGGGGTCTTTGCCCATTCATTTTCAGCCAACTCTCGGTACTTCGTCACCCCTTCTTCTCCAAGGATATCTGCATACGTCCACATTGCTCCATAAAAGGTGTCAAAATCTGTGCGAAGCTCCCACTCAAAAAGCTGTGTTGCCAGTTCTTCAGGATCAATTTCAGCTTTTTCACATGCTTTGAGATGAATATCTTGTAGTCGTTCCAGAATACCACCAACGGTTCCAGAGGAGTCATCAACACGGTTTATGGCATCCTCTACTGCATTCAGCGCATAGTCAACGAGTTCTACGGCCTCGTTGGCGGAACCCTCTTCTAGTAGTTCCTCTATCGAATCAATAACGTCATCAATTCCGGAAGCATAATCACAAACTTCGCGGTAGCTAATAAAATCATTGATGTAAACGGCCCCTTCAATAGCTTTTTGGTAGGCAGCGACATCAACCCCACTGGACCTATTTTTTGTCACTTTTAAGGAAAGCTGCCGCAACAATCGTTCATCATTCAGTGCTTGCTCTAAAATGATTTTCGCCAAAACTTTTTTGTTTTGAGATTCGAGCCACTTACCAATATCATTCATTGTTATCGTTGGCTCCTCGACCAATCCAGTGGTTTTTCGATCAAGGCACGCCAAACCAACAGCAACATTATGTTTACAAAATACGCCTTATTGTCCCATCGGGCAGGTACAGGAAAATTGAATCTCGTTATCTTCGATCCGCAACTTCACCTGCTACAAATCATTTCCTGATACTCTAGCTATGATCATCCCTTGATATTCAAGCAGAGAAGCAACCTTACCCCGTCCAAAATAATTTTCTCCTCGTTCAAATATAATTTGGCCGGCCATCCGCCGTAAGGTATCCTGATTTAAAGTATTTGAAATAGTATTTTTTAATTTAGATTCAGGCATTTTCAATCCTTTACAGGAAAATTGAACATAATATTTCCAGCAGTTTGTTGGGTTTGTTCTCTTTTTTTAAAAGAGGGGATAAACATATCAAAATGGTCCCTAAATTTCAATGGGATGGACAAGTAGGAACTACAAAAAAACCTTACAGAACGAATTCTGTAAGGTTTAGCAACCCTTGCTAATGGAGGTGGTTGGACGCGTTCAGAACTTTTGACTGGGTTAAACTCGTTTCGGACCTGGCAAAGGTCGATGTAGCTTGACAGATGGTTGCCTTCCAATTGTAGGATATAGAGGCAGAGGTAATCATTTTGGGATGATCAAGGTGGCTTATCTAATTCTTCTTCGCTGCCACCACCTTGAAGCCAGGCGTTTTAGCTGACTACCGGCAGTAGTGGTAGTTATCGGTAAAATATCAGTGAGTCGAGCTCTCAGCATTTCTTGGGGGTCTTTAGGATTTATGAGTGTCTCCTCTTTCTCCATGAGCCCTAGAAAGGCGTCCTTACTCTTCTGATAGCGATCCTGTGCAGTAGTCGCCGGTTCGCTGTTGATCGTTGAGTCATACGCTATTTTACAGAGTATTCTCTGTATTTCCAATACTCTTTCGTGAACTTGAGGGTGACTACACAACTGGTCTAACATTTTGTCGATGAGGGTACAATTTTTGAAAAACTGGTCGATCAGTTCGAGCTCGTCTTCGTCTAAATGATCCGCTAGTAAGTGGTTATGAGTGGACCAAGGGTCTCCTCTAACAAGTCTGTGGGATCGAGGATCGATGTTTCGCGTTTCTTTTACCGTTGAGATTGTTCTTTCTGCCTGGCGGACGGCAAGTAGTACGATGGTTGCTGATTTTTTTATTTCGTTCCGGCGCTCGAGTCTGTACACAGCATATGCAGAGAGTCCTATAACGAGGTTCAGGTTGTTTGTTATTATATCAGTAATGTTTGAAATTACCATAAAAATTTTCTCCGGTGATATTGATGGGTAATTATAAAAAGTTTGTTATAAATTCAGTTTCGAATGGAATTAAATCGATAGGGTAAGGACTTTCGATTGTAAATATTCGGTGATCTGCGTATGCCCGATCACAAACTGCCTCAAATAATAGCATGCCTCTTGAATTTAGGGAAAGACTTAAATCTCTATAAATTAAGGGTTTTAAAACAGATTTGTATGATATTGACTTGTCTTTATGAGGGTGGACCTGTGCCCATGGTGTTAGATTGCCTCAATGAGAGCTTTTCTAAATCAGCCTGAGATAGATTCCAAGGTAGATAGGATTTGACATCAGCAGGGGGTTTTCCTTTATTTTTTGCACACTCTTCAAAATACCAAGTCAACCACGACTTCGGATTTATTCCCCATAAAACGAGAGTTTGAATGAGAGTAAACATCATTACGGCTAGCTGTCCACTCCATTGCATCATTGATCCCCAAAAATTCTTTCGTCCAACAACCGGCCCACGTAATGCACGTTCAGCTGAGTTGTTATCCATTTCAGTTTCAGGATCTGCAATGACCACGGTCAAACCTTGCCAATGTTCAACAACGCTCTCATTCACTTTACGTTTGCAATCAGCTAGATCTGGATTCTTAAGTTCTTCTTTGCGCCTGTTAAGAAATGCTGTCATTTTTTGACAAAATTTATTATCAAGTTTTTCAAACTCCTCCGGATTCGTTTCTCTCTCTAGATAAGCGTTTTTTCGATTTGCGTGAAGATGATATAACTCGCGAATTTCAACTTCAACCACTTGCTTTGCCCACTCTGCATGTTCATCATGAGCTTTTCCTAATCTGATGAAATCCCTTCTAACATGTGCCCAGCAAAAGGCTAGATCAATCCCGCCTTCGGTATCAACCGCATATTTTTTATATGCTGAAAAACGGTCACAGCCCAAGATGACATCAACATCTGTGCCTAGATGCTCTTTAATCGTTTCCGCTGAGCGTGACTTTGATAGCTTATACACCACAGTGTATGCAGACTTAAACACCCAGATATACCATTTTGAACTCTCTTTACCCTCAATCTTTTCATGAACAAGCCAACCCGTTTCATCGGCATTCCATCTTTCTTCCAACCTATTCTTCTCACATATCAGCTCATAACATGGTTCAATAAGATTCTTGATTTTTCTCATCCCATCAATAATTGTAGAGGGGGCCAAGAAAATTCCCGAGAGTTCAAGGTGATTAATTAAACGGTTGGTAGGATTGTAAAACGAGAATTTTCCCAAAAGAATTTCTACCCAAGCCGAGATTCCTATACTGCCTTTTGGAACAATCTTTCCCGGACTG
>JAAKFL010000175.1 GCA_011065065.1 Chlamydiota bacterium
GGTAAAGTCCTTCCATTTTTTGTTCACGACGCCACACCTTCCTAGCTCCCGGGTCGTCAAATAAGAAAAGATATGAAAAATAAGCTCATCAGGAAGAGTGTTGATCGGAGCCAAACCTTTTGCAGATGTGTTCACAGTTGGGACAGCATTATTATTTGAAGTTTTCATACATTCAAACATCCTGTATATCCTTATTATCCTGTCTATCCTGTAACAAAAAGGGAATCGTAGCTATAAATCCCATTGGAACAACCCGACGTGAAATCAATCCGCAATCCATAACGCCCCACCTGCTCCACTCGTTTCGCCTTCACCTGATCATCCACAGACCCAAGATCCTTCTTCCTTTGCCCCGTTACCTCGTCAACACAGCCGGCACAAGGACAGAAACGCTGTAAGTCACTCAATCTGTATCGCATCTTTTCTCCGTCAGCCCGCGTTAACTGAAATGTATGAGAATCCACTTGAATAAACTCATAATCCAATATCCCTTTCGAACGATTCAATTCAGCCCAAATATTTTCCGAAATCTTCTTAAAGTAATCTTGAATCCCAACTTCCTCCGCTTCAAAAATCGACCGCCCCTGATCCCCACGCTGACAAATCTCTGGATGAATCGGAATTTCACCAAGAAAAGGAACTTCGATCTCACGCGCCAAGCGATCTCCTCCACCCTTCCCAAACAAGTATTTTTTTTCTTCCCCATCCTGAAAATAACTCATATTCTCCACCACCCCCACAATCGGTATATTCACCTGTTGGAACATATTCACCGCTTTGCGCACATCCATCACCGCCAATTCCTGCGGAGTCGTCACCATGATGGCTCCTGTCAACCGAGCTTCTTGGGCCAATGTGAGTTGGATATCTCCGGTTCCCGGAGGAAAATCAATAATCAGCAAATCGAGCTCACCCCAATCCACCTGTTGGATAAATTGCTTGATGACTCCGTTCGCAATGGGAGCCCGAACAACTGCCGCTTCGTCATCTTTTCGGAAAAAAGCCATGGAAATCATTTTGATTCCTGAACAATCCGCCGGAACAATGAGCTCTCCCCGCTTCATCGGCATCTGACTCTCAGGCAATAACCTCCGAAGAGAAGGACCATAGATATCCGCATCCATAATCCCCACTTGAAAACCACTCTGCTGAAATGCACGGGCTAAGTTAACACTTAACGTCGACTTGCCCACTCCTCCTTTCCCAGCAGCGACACCAACAACATATTTTATTTGATTAAAAGGGACTTTATTTTTTTCTTGATACATGGGAAGGGACATAAGCGACTCCTTTGCTTGTGAAAGAGGGATTTATGAACAATCTAATCTTTATTGTAAAGAAATTGAATAAATTTTATTGAGATTCGTTCTTACTTTTTGATTGAAACTTAGTAGACATGTTGACCAGGATTGAAAGAATACAAAAAAACAATAATTTTTTGTTGCATAGAAAACAGTAATATTATAAATTACAGATTAATTAACAAAAAAATTGGGAATTTTCTCAAATCCCCAATTTGCGTAAGCCTAAAATAGGGCAATAAATTATTTTAACAAAAAACTAACAAAAGGTAGGTTTCAATGACTATAAGTGACAGTAAAACTGAAGTTGAGCTCAAATCTGTTATAGAAAAGGCTCTAAAAAAGATTAACGGTGCAAAGGAAAATGGACTATGTCGTTATCTTCCAATGGATAGCGGTGGATATATGCACCATTTCACTTTTCGAAAGATGAAAGGTGAATCCCCAAAAGAACTGATTGCCCTGATTACGACTCATGTGATTGATGCAAACAAGCCACAAACTGTCACTCCAAAGCCAAGAGCTCCTCGCGGTTCAAGAAAAAGACGTGACCAACTTCATTTCACCAAGCATGACATTGAGCGTATTTTACACATGGCACGGATGGCTGGTGACAAAGAAATGATTCGCAAGCTCACCCAAAAAGACTTAAAGCAAATTAGAAGAGAGTTGATTAACTCAATTAAAACTGGTCGCATCGAGCCAGATCTTTGGAATGCTTATGTTGAAGCTGTGACGAATCACAACGCTTCTCTTGAAGCTATCGCGAGTGGTCACACCCTAGTTGCCAACTAATCAAATTAAAATTTTAATTTGACATTATTAAAAGCGGCATTTTTGCCGCTTTTTTTATCCCTTAGGATTCTTATATAAGACCCTTTTGAAACTGAATCGCTCAAATTTTTGTTGCAATTTATTGTTTAAATCTATATAATTAGCACTTGATATAGTCAAATTTAACACAACAAGAACTTTCTTATTAATAGTTATGCAAAAAGAAATTTCTTACAAAGAATAAAGGATATACAATATGTCGCAAGAAACTGCAGAATTTGGTAAATGGCGAGGCTTTTTATGGCCTGTTCATGGGTTTGAGCTCAAGAAAGTGCTCCCTATGTTCTTAATGCTATTTCTCATCGTTTTTAATTATACTATTTTACGTGATACAAAAGATACTTTGGTGGTAAATGAAGCTGGGGCGGCAGCAATACCCTTTTTGAAGTTATGGGGAGTTGTTCCTGGAGCCATTATTTTCATGCTCATTTACTCAAAGTTAAGTAATTATTTGAGTAAGACAGCCCTATTTTATGCAGCGATTACACCCTTTATCATATTTTTCGCTCTTTTTGCACTTGTGATTTATCCATACAAGGAATACCTAGAACCTATTGCCATGGCAAATGCTATGGAAAACTACTTCCAGTGGGAAGGTTTAAATTACTTTATAGCCTGTTTTCGGCATTGGCCAGTATCGATTTTCTATATTGCCTCTGAACTTTGGGGAAGTGCTTGTGTCTCCCTTCTTTTCTGGGGATTTGCGAATGAAATTACAAAAGTGTCTGAATCGAAGCGTTTTTATGCAGTCTTTTTGATTGGAGCTAACGTAGCCTTATTGTTCTCTGGTCCGATGATTATCTTGTCATCATGGTTAACCAGAAACGCTCCTGCAGGGATTGATCCTTATATTCAAGCGAACAATTGGTTGATGGGAATGGTTGTCATTTCAGGACTTTTGACCATGTATCTCTACCATTATATGAATAAATCTGTCCTTACTGACCCTCAATTTGTAGCGAAGGAAGAAGAGAAGAAGAAAAAGAAAGACAAGCCGAAGTTGGGACTTTTCGAAAGTTTCAAATACCTTGCGAAATCTCCTTACATACTTTGCTTAGCAACATTGGTGATGGCTTACGGTATTTCGATCAACGTTGTTGAACTAACATGGAAAGCTCAATTGAAGATTCAATATCCTCTTAAGAATGATTACCAAGCCTTTATGGGTGCCTTCTCATTCTTTACTGGACTGACAACGATCTTTATGTTGTTGTTTGTGAGTGGTAACTTAATTCGAAAGAAAGGTTGGGGTTTTGCCGCTCTTGTCACACCTGTAGTTCTTTTAATAACAGGTATTGCCTTCTTTAGTTTCATTATTTTCCGGGACAATCTATCAGGAATGATTGCTTCAATGGGAACCAATCCGGTTTTCTTGGCGGTCATTATTGGTGCTGTGCAGAATATTATGAGTAAATCCACGAAATATTCACTCTTTGACCCAACAAAAGAGATGGCTTATATCCCTCTTGACCAGGAGCAAAAGGTGAAAGGGAAAGCGGCGATTGACGTTGTGGGAGCCCGTTTAGGTAAATCGGGTGGAGCCTTCATTCAGATGGTTCTCATCTTGATTTTGGGTGGTATCACATCAAGCTTCATCTATTTCGTAGCAACGGCCTTTATCTTGGTCATTGCAGCGTGGATGTCGGCAACGATGTCATTGAACCACAAGTTTGTGGCTCTTACATCCAAGAAAGATCAGGACAAAGCGCCAGAGGCGACAACCGAGCCAGCTTTAGCACCAGCAAAGTAGAAGTCAGAATTAGGAAGTCAGAGGTCAGAAGTTTGTTTCTGATTTCTGACTTTTCTTTTTAAACTCCTATCGGAAAATAACTACATCCTGTCTATCCTTTCTATCCAAATGGATTTTCAACCGCAGAGAGATCAGAGATACCAGAGAAAGAAGTGAAAGATCCTTTAACATGCACTATTTTAACAGCAGCTGAGGAATCCGCAGAATGATAGTTCGGTAACCTCTTTCTTTTCTCTGATATCTCTGATAACTCTGTGGTGGAAAAAAATGGTAGCACGTCCCGTTGGTGATAGTCTTAATGTCTTGAAGCTCAGATTTTAAAGCATATGCAGCCGGAATATAATATTTCGACACAGCTGCCGCCTGTATTTAAATATCCCCCTTTTTGAAAAACCACTTAAATACCCTCAAAATTTTATTTCACGGGAACTGCTGGGTTTTA
>JAAKFL010000176.1 GCA_011065065.1 Chlamydiota bacterium
CTTCAAGAAGAGATAAAAGAACTGAAAGAAAAAGTGCTTCCCACAAACGAAAGACTCAACCTACTCGAAAACGCGGCCACGATTATGGAAATGGCTGAAAATCCTGCCTTTCAACCCGATGATATCGTGGAATATCTCATCAACGACCAAGGCCCTTATAGCAAAAATCCTGATAGAGCCGAAAAATGTTTAATACGGGCCATGGACGAAACAAAACAACAAATCAAGAATTTAAAACCCAAGCGCGATAAACAACCCGAAGACTATAAAATAGCTGAATCTAAACTTCAAAAATTGCAGATAGCTTATAAAAGCTATTTAAACCAAGTTAAAATCGATATCAATGCCCCTTACACAGGGATCTCAATGGGCCGAGTGATACGATACAAAAAGGCTAACAGCGAAAAGATCAAAAAACTCATCCCGCGCTTTCAAAACGAAACAGAGTTCATCAAAGCCATAAAAGAACTACGATCGCAGACTGACAGTACAGCCCATTCTCAATGGTGTTCTCAATATAATTACCCACAAGTTCTTGCTTTATTTTCCCATGTCTCGCGTGAAACATCCGAGCTCTTAAACTCTAAAGGGAGTGATATTGAACCAGGAGAACTCATAGACTCCACGAAATGTGTCAAAAATAACACCTCTTATAAATTTGTATTTCGTATATTTAAATACAATAAGATTGTTGCGATAAAAGAGTGGTTCAAGAAGATTGGAAGACTGAAACGACTTAGCGATAGGGAGTGAAAATTATGGCCCGCAAAAAGGTCTCGTTTGCTGAAATGAAGCGAAGTTTCCCACAAGACATCACATTTGAAGTGTTGGCGAAACAATTTTTACAATTTTCTCGAGACCGCTACCCTTCTGCCGAAAAAGCTCTTCAAAATACGAATACCATTTTATCTCATGTCAACATCCAGGACCCCATAAAACTTGTTCATGCAAAAATCATTATTCTCAACGTGATGAGAGATGCTGTGCGCCAAGTCAACCCCGATTACGTCTACAACTCTCCTCAACATCGCGATGAAGTTTTCGCAGCGATTATTGAAGCTTTAGAAGGATTAGAGGAAGAATTAGAAGAGCTAGAAGAAGAGGCCTTCTTCGAGGAAGAAGAGGAAGAAGAAGAAGAGATTGATCTTGGAGATTTCTCCTTAGATCTCGATTTGTAACCAAGGAGGCATTATGCCTAAGTCGATTCTCACATCGTTTGTACAAGACCTGGTCAAGGGACTTGGCCTAGATATTGATCTCGAAGACAGTCCTTCCTATACGCTCGAGATCCAAGACAAAGCTGTTCAACTCGAATTGGATGATACCGGAGACTTCATTTTTGTCAGCACTGTTATCGGAAAGGTCCCCAGCGGAATGTACCGCGAAAGTGTTCTTGAACAGGCGTTATTGTCAAATGGTTACCCTCCGCCACAATTTGGTTATTTCGGTTATGATCTGAATCAGGACATCTTGGTATTACATCAACGATTCCACGTCACCAAGCTGACAAAAAAGACCCTCATGGATGCCATTCCCGGATTTATCCAAATGTCCACTGATTGGGGACGGGCCATTGGCTCAGCATCCGTTCCGATTGCAGCAAAACCCGACCCATCACAAGCTCCCTCAATTCTTGAAATCATGGGTATCAAAACTTAATGCATACCCATACAACTTCAAAATCTGGGATTTTGGCTTTGAGAAAGCCCCGGGATTAAACGATTGTAAGTTGCCTAATATTATTATATAAGGCAACTTACAATCGTTTAATCGCGGGAGCTTTCTCTTTGCCAAAAACCAAATTTTGAAGTTGTATGGGTATAGATAATGAAACGGTCGAGGCCATCAAGAGCTCACCTGCCGGCAAACATTGGGAAAAAATTGGAATTTCCCATCACCACGGCATTTGCATTCCCCTCTTTTCTTTACGCTCTGAATCAGGGTTGGGGATCGGAGAATTCACTGACTTAATTCCCCTCAGTCACTGGTGCCGGGAAATCGGCATGGATGTGATCCAGCTGCTTCCATTAAATGACACCGGTCTGGATACAAGTCCTTATAATGCGATGTCAGCAAATGCTCTCAACCCCCTCCACTTAGGACTAGAGTATCTTCCCAACTACGAAGAAACGGACGAAATTTACGCTTTAAAAAAACTGAACCAATCCCAACGAGTCGACTATGAAAACGTCAAAAACCTGAAAATTCAGTTTCTCAGAAATTACTTTGACCGCCACGGTCAAAAAATTATCGCTTCAGACAGCTTCCAAAACTTTGTTCAAGATATCCCTTGGTTGCGCGATTACGCAATTTTCAAAGTGCTCAAAATCCAAAATGGATGGCGTGAATGGAGACTCTGGGATGAATCCATTCGCACTCCAACAGAAAAACTTCTCAAGCAGTTAGAGCAGGACCATTTTGAAGAGGTGACCTATCATCAGTTTGTACAATTTCTTTGCTTCCAACAATTGCATGAGGTCAAAGTCAAGGCGAATCAAAACGGAGTCTTCATCAAAGGCGATATTCCAATCCTCATAAGTCCTGATAGCGAAGAAGTCTGGCTTCACCAAGACCTGTTCAATTTAGAGCTTTCGGCAGGTGCTCCTCCCGACATGTACAACAAAGATGGACAGACCTGGGGATTTCCTCTTTTTGAATGGGATAAAATGAAAAGCAATGGATACCAGTGGTGGCGAACCCGATTGCACACGGCGAGCAAACTCTACGACATTTACCGAATCGACCACGTTGTGGGGTTTTTCCGCATTTGGGCCGTTCCCCACGATAAGTTGCCCACCGAAGGGCATTATGTTCCCAAAGATCATTCTCAATGGTTCACAGATGGTCGTGAGCGGCTATCGATGATGCTGATGAGCAATAAAATGCTTCCGATCGGAGAAGACTTAGGGACTGTTCCGGAAAAAGTTCACAGGATGTTAGAAGAAACGGGCATTTGTGGGACGAAGTTCTTGATGTCTCTCAAAGTTCGGAAAACATTGAATACGCCATTCGAGTTCACCCCCTTGAGTTTAACCACCGTATCGACTCACGATTCCCCCACTCTTGACCTCTGGTGGAAGCAATATCCAGAAGAGGTGGAAGTGTACTGCAAAATAAAAAATTGGAAGCAAGGGCTACTGTTTTCGCAGGAACAAAGGATTGACATTTTACACGAATCTCACCATAGTTCGAGTTTATTTCATATCAATTTATTACCAGAGTACCTGGCCTTGTTCCCCGAACTTGTCTGGCCCAATATTGAGGATGAGCGGGTGAATCGACCAGGAATCTTAACCGACGAAAACTGGAGTATTCGTTACCGACCAACCCTAGAACAAATCGTCAACCACAAGGGACTCAAAGATCTCATAAAACAAATCTTAACTCCATGATCCTACGACTTTTTTTATTATTACTTTTAATATCCACCGCCGCTTTTGCCAATACAGCCAAAAAGCGGAAAACACTCTTAAGCTCACTTCAGCCCCTATCAGCTTCTCAACACCTCGCCTTCTACCAACTCTATCCGGAAACTCAAGAAGGACAAATCGCTTTAGACAGAGCCTGGAAGCTCTTATCGGGGCACCCCCAAGCGGTAACCGCCATTGATCAGCTTCCCTCCCCCCAAATCCTCCAATCCATCATCGCTCTTGTCAACCGACAACCCGCGGAAGAACTCCCAAAAATCACCACTAAAGACCTGACCACAATCAATCAGCTCTCTCAACATTTTGCCAATCGAAAGCTGCGGGGTTACGGAGCCAAAACAGAAAGTCAAGTCTTGGTCCTTCCTTCCGAAGAAATTGATTTGGCTAGAGGACTATTCCTCAGTCAATTTGGGCGGGATATTCATTCATGGGATGAAATATATACTTATGAAGCGATGATTGACCTCATGGCTTTGCAAATTCAATCGCAACTGGACGCCAATTCCAAGCCGGAAGAGATAGTCCGAGTCATGAACCAGTTCATTTTTGAAGAGATGCAATTTCGGTTTCCTCCCCACTCTGCCTACGCCAAAGACATCGACCTCTACACCTTTCTTCCCAATGTCTTGGATTCAAGGCGCGGTGTCTGTTTAGGAGTCTCCATCCTCTATATCTGCATTGCCCAGCGATTGGGAGTTCCCTTGGAAATCATCACCCCTCCGGGACACATCTATGTGCGCTATCGAAACGGAGATCACATCATCAATATCGAGACCACAGCCCGTGGAATCGATGTCGATTCCGAGCAATACCTGGGGATCAACACGAGAAAATTGCAAATGCGTGA
>JAAKFL010000177.1 GCA_011065065.1 Chlamydiota bacterium
TCATAATTGCCGCAGTTTTCTTTTTAAAGGCAACCAAGTAAAAATCATCGCTGTCTTCTGGTCGTGAGACCCAATCAATTAGATTTTTTAACACACCTGAAACAGAGCTGTTGTATTCAGGAGATGAGATCAAGAATCCGTCTGATTCGATGAACATCTTTTTCAAGATTTGTGCATTTTTAGGCAGTCCTTCAGCTGCTTCAAGATCTCCGTTATAAAGAGGGATTGGATAATCTCGAATGTCTATAAGCGTGACTTCAGCTTTATCTTCGATACTTTTGGCCGCGACTCGAATCAATTTCTTGTTAAATGAATCCTCACGGGCGCTTCCTGCAAAAGCTAATATTTTTGGTTTCATGCGTGATTTCTCCTGGTGTTATTAATCAGATAAAGGGCTCCAATGACTAAGGACAGGAACCCACCAATCCCAAAGACTCCAAAAGTTCCTTCAAGTCCATTGAATCGAAAAATTGGCTCGCCAAACAGTGTTGATAAAAATTGACCGAAAAAAAGTGCGGATGCCAATCCTCCTACAAGCCTTCCACGATACCTTGGAGGGGCAATCTGTGATACCCAAACGGTGCTGTTTGGGATCAACAGCCCAAACCCGATTCCTGTAATCGCGATGGCGGTGTAAACATAAATAATATATTCAAAATGGGCAATTAATACTAGTCCTAAGCCCATCACAAGGAACGACAACGCATAGATTTGTGGCTTTGTTAGGTAGTGGTGAAACCAGTGGTAGCGGGATGCCATGAGTGAGGCAGCCAGGGCACTGGTGGCCATAAAAAATCCAGATTGACTGGGGGGCAAATCAAATAGGTCTTCAAGAAAAAAAGGAATTCTTGTGGGAAGTAAAAAATAGAGCATCATTCCAGACATGGCTGTTAAGATAATCCCGATGTAGGTGAGACAAGGGATGCGAGCGCCATCTTCTTCAACCTTTTTCTCAGTGATTTCGGGTTCAGAGATAAACAGTAATACTGGGATGACAAGAATTAGAGAAGAAAGATAAACCAGAAAAGGGGCTCTCCACCACCACGTAGCTAAGAGACCTCCTGTGATCAGAAACACAAAGCCACCAATCGCCATAAATGACATTTGATACCCCAGAAACTTTTCACGCTCTTCTCCAACCAAATAGTCGGCAATCAGTGTGGTCGAGCTCGTCATGACTCCAGCCACAGCAAGGCCCAGGGCCATTCTGCTGAATAGAATCTGTTCAGCAGTCTCTAAATAAAATCCCGCACTTCCTGCAAGAGCATAAAGGATGAGTGACCAGAGCAATAGCATTTTTCTGCCGACCCGATCCACAAGATACCCTGCAATGGGAGACCCGATAGCCATCATCAATGAAGTTATCGTTAAAATTAATGTCACTGTTAACGAGATCTCTCCACCAGGGTGGAGAATTTTTTCGATAGTGGGAATGGCGGGAGAGATTATCGTAGCCGCCATTACTGTGAGCGAGCTTGTAAATAAGAGAGTGATCTTTTTTTTAATCATGACTTAGGGTTTTACCCGCACAACAAGAACATCCCGATTCGAGGCGTGGACCACTCCATCCGCTGTTGATCCGAGAAGCAAATAACTAAGCCCTTTTCTGCTATGACTGCCCAAAACAATCAGATCAACTCCGATTTCATTGGCCTTTTCGATCACAAGCTCTTTGGGATTTCCCACTGGGACATGTTGGTTGTCGGGTAAAACACCCAGGCTATGGCACAATTTTTGGAGCTTCGCTTCCGCCACTTTGACAAATTCTTTTTGCCATTCCACAAAATCTTGGGGAAATGGTGGAGTTCCATAAGTGTAAATCCTTTCCACAACGTGAATCACATGGAGTTCTGCATTGTAAAATTGACTCATTTCATTGGCCCGATTGAGAACGGGATTATCTTCCGATGATATTAAATCGGTGGCTACGAGAATTTTTTTATACATGAGTCATCCTTATTTGGCAGTTCTGCTTCTTATCTCTCCAACATAAAGAGCAATTGTTTTGGACACTATAACCGCAATAAACATGACCCCAGTCATGGCTTCAAGCATAGCAACCGATCGTGCTTGCGGAGCGATAGGGATAATATCCCCATATCCTAAAGTGGTCAGCGTGACGAAAGAATAATAGAGGAAATCTGACCAATCTAACACTTTCTCAATTGCGGGATTAGAAAAAGCAAACGCATCTGGTCTAAAGAATGCGATCATTTGATAAATATTTGCCCAATAAAGCCCGAGTAAGATGTAAAGGGAAATCGTTCCAAAAATCGTTTCGATGTCAGCCGTTAAGCGGGGGATTAACACTGTGAGAATCATGATGATAGCATAGAGGTATAAAATGGTATGGAGCACGATTTGGGCAAAATGCGCTGTGGGTGAATAGGGGAACCAATAGAGAACAAATATGGGGATCCCTAATACGAGAGCGAGAATAAATTGTAGCCGAGTGAAACTTACCTCATAAATAATCGCCAGAACAACAAGTCCATTCAAAAATGCTAAGATCAAGGGAGCCTGTGGATAGTCCGATTCTTGAATGTAGGGAAAAATAATGAGAAGAATAATCAAGGCATGAAAAAGATAAATCCAATTTCCATAGGAAAAGTAATTTTTAAATTTATCTCTTATACGCTTCATTAGATCTTTAACTTATCCTCCCATTTTTCTGCTTCGGACAAAACGGATTCATCAAAATTGTATTTTGACTTTGAGCCTGGTGTGCTTTTTACTGGTAGTTGGTCAATTTTGACCCTCGATGATTTCACAGGGGGACCCAGTTTCCTCCCATTGAGTTTGTCTTCTATTCTTTTTGCTCGATTCCTTTCTCTTTGTTTGAGTGTGGCTTTTCGTTGACAGTGTGCGTCTCGCTTCCCAACGGAGAGTTCCTTTTTCTCCTCTTCTTCAAGAGGTGGGAGGTATGAAGGGATATAGCGAGGAGTCTTGGCACGAGCATGTAACCCTTTATAATCTTTCTGACATGATTTAATTGGAGAATTATTTTCGAACCTTCTTTGAGAAACAACCTGAATTTTAACAGTCTTTTGTGACGTATCCTTTGGTACAGATTTATTGTTCACAATAAAAAAAAAGGGAATTATAGGGTGTATATACATGGGCTTAGTACTCCTTAGTCAAAAAAAACATATAATATTTTCTTCTTTTAGTTAAGCCATATTCCTATTGCTGACGCAAGGGAAATCAATCCGAGTAACACCGTGAGAATCAATAGGATAAATGTCGAAGCTCCTGCGACCTTGGTTGTCCGCATACGAATTCCCACATGGGAGTACCTCCATGCAGCTAAAGTGAAAAAAGAAGCGGAGCAAAAAAACAGAATCATGGCTATGATGGGGATCATCCATTCTGGGAGGACTCCATGAAGAAATTTGGCGACTCCAAGTCCGGTCACAAGAGCCGTTAAACCGGTCCTCGTCCAAGCTGCATATGTCCGTTCATTGGCAAGAACTGACGTAAGTTCCTTGTGCACTTGATGATCGAGCTTAATATTTTCAAGAGTTGCTTCATCCATAATCGAGTCCTCTAAATCAATTTGGTATAGAGCATTTAAATCCAAGTGTCAACTTAAGAGCACCATAGAGGTAGAAGTGGTAACTTAGATTTGGATTTTGGTGGCTTTAAAAATTTAACCGCGAAGATCGCGAAGAACGCGAAGATGCGCGAAGATTGGAGCCAATCATGATGATTTTACGACAGACTTGTTCAATTTGAATTTTTATAGAACGTAACATATTTATTTTCTATGATTTACATAAGCTAAATTGATATTAGTCTATTTCTTCGCGCGTCTTCGCGATCTTCGCGTTCTTCGCGGTTAAATTTAAAGTCGCTACTCTCTACACGGAAACCCACTCTCAACGTCATATTCTTGAGATTCTATTGACAGGCTCTCTGATCCATGCTCTGCGTTTTCGCTGTAAGTAGGCTCAAAATAAGACTTGAACGTTTCATAATCCATTTCCCGGAATATTTTTGTACGCTGAATTTTTGAACCGTTGATTTTCAATTTTCTCAACTCGGTTTCACCATATTCCTCAATATCGAGCCAGGCTTTGCAGAGTGAAAACTTACGCTTGATGTATTTTTCATGAGCATCCGTGAGATGTTCCACGTTGCTGATTCCCTTTAACCCTCCTTCAAATGATTGTCCGTTATTAATGCAGTCGATACAGTGGTTCCGGAAGAAGCTACTATCGATATGCCCTTCAATTGAATCTG
>JAAKFL010000178.1 GCA_011065065.1 Chlamydiota bacterium
TATAATTGTTATAATGTATTCGAAATTAATTTTATTAGTTTCTTGAAAACTCTAAGAGTAACAAAAAATTACGTTTTGGGCGTATAAACAAAATTAGAGATCCCAAAGATCGTCAAAATTGGCCTCATGGTTCTCAATTTTACGTGTCGCAACACACCTCGAACTAGAGATGAAATGAAAAAACGGGTAAAAAACCATCTCAGGATGCGTCAGAAACAACCTGCAATACTCAAATTTTTTTTCCGTGGCCAATACGTTAAATATGCCGCTTAAAATTTGTAAAATATTTATGTTTCTCCGTAATAAGTAATGACCAATGGCGTATTTAACTTATGAAATTTTTTTTGCACCTGAATCAGAAGCTTACCATCTTCCTTGTCCTTTTCTTTATCTATGCAACGGCTGCAGGTTCTGTAATTGCTGACGGCCGCGCGCGAGCGATCGAGCGAACCAATGACAAGGAGCGGGCAGAGCTGAAATATCAGCAGAATCTCGCTTCGACGATCGCCAAAGTCACGAACGAAGAGAAAAAGCGGACGATCAATGTGAATGAAGTGGCGTCCGCGATCAGCGACAGAGCCGTGTTAGAATATGTACGGAGTACTTTCGGCATTGGTACACGTGATCATGAAGCCATTCTTATTGAATCTAGCAAACTTATAAGTTGTCAGCGATCAGGTAGTACTTGGGCATATTTGCTGGATGTCGCTGGATACGAAAGTTCCGATATTTTGATGATGAATGAAGGATTCCGCAACACAGACAATATAGTAAAGGTCTTTCAAGCAATTGGTAAGCATAATCATGCCACGAATTTTGGTTTGGATGTGAGTAATCCTCAAATGGATACTTACGGCATGAATTTTAAGAACATAGCCAGATCCATCAGTGCACGCTGCGAAAAGCGGACCGGTCTCGGTGTAAAGAAGTATGAGGGTTTCCTCAAAATACCAAAGGACGCACAGAATCAGGTGTTGAATGAGCTAGGGATGACGAAGATCGGCGACGCAGTCATATTTTCTCAAAATCTTTCACTTCATCTTTATAAGAGCCAAAAACTTAGAAAAGAAAAATACGAACCCTGGGATCCATACAATCTGAAAGAGGAAATGGTCATTCGCAAGGTTGGCGGAAAGATGGCTGCTGAATCGACTAGAAAACGGGTGGCAGATTCCCGGCAACGTTTCGGTCTCCCATGTTCACATCAAGAGGTTCTCTACGAAATCGATCTGTTGCCTCTTAATAAGGGCTGGTCGAAAAAGTTCTTTGCCATATGGAAAAGCAAGGAGATTACGAACGAACAAAAAGCTGCGATCGCAAAATACGTCTTCAATCTTGGAACCTCTGACACTCCTGTTGATATGCCTCCAGACGAACTTGCCCAATGGTATCCCCACAGATTTATGAGGCTTGGTGACGATTGGACAAAGATCAATCGACTCACCGCACAAGCAGAAAATGGACTCACTAAAGACGGTGTTGATTCACTACTCGCCTACCGCGAACTTCTCATAGAAGTACTCGTGCAAAAAGTGAATAGTAGCCGAACTGAAGGGCAGGAGTTGTGGGCAACCTGGGCAGGCAGTAAGACGCACACATCCGATATCGACGTCAATCTGAAAGGGGCCGATACCGAGCAGGCGGTCGTCAGTTTGAACAAACTGTTCCGGGACCAGTTTGGCCACGGCTTCGAATCGGGTATAGTATGGAACGTTAATTTCTTCGCTCAGGACTTTCTTCCTGAGCGAATTCCGAAGAATCACTCCGACCCGGAAAGGAGCCGTGATAAATCATGGCGAAGCATTGCTGCTAAGATGCTCATGGATCTAAAATTCAAGATCATTGCGGAACAGGACAGGAAAAACCAGTTGAACGCATCATTATTGCGAGCACGAATCGACCTGAGCGTTGCGGATTGGAGTACCTATGTGAGTAAGCTGATAGAAAATGGCGAAGACAACATCGACATTATTGAAGCAATTTCACGTACAGAGAAGCAGTACGATGAACGAACAAGGAGGATTGATCAAGCGAAACTGGTCTACATGAAGGATAAAGACATACCGGATTTCGTGAAAACTGAACCGAATCTTACGATGGCTGTCGAGAACAGGATCTACGAGCAGATTCTCCAAGAAAACGTTTCACCGGCCCGCAAAAAATATAATGAGGCCATGCAGGCAGTCAGGTCGAATACCAACAAAAAAAATCAAGCAGAGTTAGAAGCATTTTTGAGGACATTTGTCGATTTGAGAAAGTCGCAGTCAGAGGCCTGTGCTTTCGCTAATGAGGCATACTTGACAGAGGGATCGGTTGTAGGCGTCGTGGTCAACAAACAGGTCCTGCAAGTCGGTATTCCCTGCAATCTGCAGAACTTTCAAAACAAGAAAACGGACGAACGTCTGCAGAAACTGTACCTCTCGCCCGATGAGCATTATCACATGGTGAATGAGCAGTTTGGCCGTATCTTTCATCAATTTGAAGCAGAAACCTCTGGCGATCCAACCGATACACTACGACAGGCAGGTAAGTACATTCACCGGTACTTCAATGCTGCAAAGCACCTTCACAACCAAGTGGGGGGTGAAAACTCGGCACCCATCCCGGAAGAATACCGGCAATACGCTCGCAACCTCGAAGGGCTTAAAAAGAATTTAAGGATAATCAAGGGGAGCGGAGACACTCCAACCAGGTTTGAGGTTGTTATACAAGATGATCTGGATCGTGAGACGCGGCAGGTCGTCCAGAAGATGTTTGGCTTGACTCCCAATGAAGATGTCACCGCCGGAGAATATATCAGCGCCAACCTTGGTAAGATAAAAAAACTGCTGATCGACTGGAAGGTCGCAATAGATTCTGAGTACCAAAAATATCTATGGTTGCAAAATGGTTCTGGTGCAAAAAAATAGATTTTTGGTTTAAGATGAAACGTTCATTAACATTTAAGGAGCTTCAAATGACCCCTTTTCATCTCAAAGAATCTGTTGATCACAAAGAAAACCCATTTATTGCTCTGAGCAGAAAATAGTTGAGTGTGACTGATTTCAGTTGATAACATAACCCTAGGCAGTATTTCCCAGACTTCTTGATCCATACAGCCTTTCTCTCTCTTTTTCTATGTGAAAGTTCATGTACTGTTCAAAATCTCCATTTTTCTTTATTCCTCGTATATCAAGCACTGCCTGAGCTCCTATCTTTGTCCACTTCATTCCAGAACATTCAGTTCGATCCTTGACTAAACTTCCACAAGTTCCTTCGATCACCCCCGTGCCGATTGAGTATCCCTTCTCCAAGTACTTGTCATATTGCATCATATGCTTATGGTTTTCGAAATACGTTATCGTTCGCGATAAAGAAGATTTCGCTTTTTTCTTGAGGTAATCCTTTCCTCTTGTATGGGTCTGTTTTAACCCTCCGACAACCCTTCCAACTTTTCCTTTCAAAAGCCCTAATAATTGCTTCTCAATCCATTTTTGACGCTCTTTATTTTTCTCTCCATAGAGCGCTGTAGCCGTATCCCAGAGATATTCTGATACATGAAAAATATCCAGCCCAAAACCCTCTATCCTTTCCAACCATTTTCGCTGATCGAACTCTTCCATCAGTCTCTTTTCCAATGAAGGGGCTCCGTCTAACAAAATAAAAATCTTCTTTTCCTGTGCAGGATCTCTCGCCTTTATTCTGTCAGCTAATTGCTGAAAAGCTTTTTTCTTTCCCCACATACAGGCACTAACTTGCTTATTCCGTGGTTTTCGCGGTTCCTCTTCTCCGCGTTCTTTCCTTTCCATACGATCTTTCCCTCGTTGCTCTTTTTCATCCTCAGTATACTGTCTCAGAATACATTTCATCATTTCTTCAGCAGTCCTTTTTTCAGGAATAATAGTAAAATCGGAAGTTACGACCGCATCCCTCTTAAGGCCTTTTTCACCTCTTCCACGCCTAGCTTTAGAAATACTATCCTTGGGCGCATTCCCATTTTGTGGGTCATGAAGCAGGCTCCATAAGTTCTCCGTTATAAGCGGCTTGCATCAGTTCATCCCATCTCCCCGACTTAAAATAGCTACGAAGCATTAGCATACTATTGGCACCTTCTTCAGTCCAGAACACGCAAGGACATTTCATTCGAAGGTTCACGATGCGACGGATTGCACTTTCCATAGCACCGCTACCAATCGGAAGTTTCAATTTACTAACCAT
>JAAKFL010000179.1 GCA_011065065.1 Chlamydiota bacterium
AAAGAAATATCATCCCTCGCCATTCCAGACAGTCCTGCACGAGAACTTTTCCAGTGGGTAAAACAACAAATCTTAACATGGCGCGACGAAGAAATGTCAGTATTCCTTGACACATTAGAAAAGCAAAGCAGTAGCGAAGATGGCCTCATCCGTTCTTTAGAAATCCTGCCAATGCTCATCGACCATCGCTATTCAACAGGCTCCATGCAAAAAAGTCGTTTGCTATCACGATACCACCAAACTCTATCAAACATTGTGAAAGTCATTCGTCGCAATCCCACCCCTAGCTATGCATGTCTTGGCATGGAAACAAACGAAAACCAAACAATCGTCATCGATGCGAACGGGTTTTCTTCAGAAAGCACACAGTCGTTAGCCCCAACCATTGTCCGGATGTACAGAGAAGGTTATAAGAAATTTTTAATTACCAACTGCAAAGGGCAACGATTCATTGCGAATGGATTAGGGGGAAATTCTCACGGAGTACACATCGATGTCTACGGCTGCTCGGGTGATTACATAGCCTCCGGAATTGATGGCGCTTCCGTCTACGTTCATGGAAACGCACAAGATCAAGTAGGACAAATTATGAAAAACGGAACCATTGTCATCTATGGAGATGTTGGCCAAACATTTCTGTATGCTTCCAAAGGAGGAAAAGCTTTCGTGCTTGGAAACGCTGCAGGAAGATCCCTGATTAGTGCGGTTGGAGTTCCTCGCGTCGTCATCAATGGAACCTGCCTTGATTACCTAGGAGAGTCCTTTATGGCAGGAAATCCCCTCGAAAAAGGGGGTTTTATTGTCTTAAATGGCATTGAATTTGATTCTGAAGGCAATATCGTTGACTTGGAAGATCCTTATCCTGGATCAAACCTCCTTTCCCTTTCCTCCGGTGGGGCCATATACATTCGTGATCCTGAAGGAAAAGTGTCCGAAGAGCAACTCAACGGCGGCGAAATAGTGGAGTTGACTCAAGAAGACTGGGAAGTGATCATTCCGTATCTCGAAGAAAATGACAACCTGTTCAACATTCCCATCAGCCGTTTGCTTAAACACAAGGGACGTTCTTTATCTCCAAATCAAATCTATAGAAAAATCCGGCCTGGGGCCATTAGGGAGTTGGAAGCAGAAGAGGTTTGGGTCAGAAAACGTTAAGAGCGTTTATGCGCTGCAAAGATTTCATGATAATTTCCTTTAGAAATTATGGAACCTTTTTCCATGACAAAGATCACATGAGCTTTTTGAAGCAGCAAGGGTTGATGAGTGACCAGACATAAGGTCACCCCCCGGTCAAGCAATTGATTGATGATTTCCTGTTCGGTTTCATTGTCAATGGAGCTTGTTGCTTCGTCGAGGAAAAGAATTTTGGGCTTCTTCAAAAGTGCCCGGGCCAGAAGGAGCCGCTGCCTTTGTCCATTAGAGAGCAGTTCCCCACCAATGGGAAGAGGAGTCGCCAAACCCAACGGGAGTTCTTTTAATGATTCATCAAATGAAGAGAGTTTGATGGCTTCTTCAATATCCTCTTTTTTAGCTTTTCTTCCACAAAGAATATTCTCCAAGATAGATCCACCAAAGACTTTTGTTGTTTGCAGAATTGCGGATACTTGCTGTTTAAAAATAAGCGGGTCAATGTCATGTATCGGAATGTGGTCGTAGTGAATCGTTCCGCTTGTAGGGACTTCAAGCCCGGTGAGGAGCCTAAGAAGAGAAGATTTTCCGCAGCCTGAAGGTCCGATCAAAGCGGTAAATTCGCCTGCATTTATTGTTAAACTCAGATCATCTATGACCGGTTTTGTCTCTTTTTCATAGTTGAAAAACAGATGAGTCACTTCGATATTTCCTTTGATTTCAGGAGAGAGCCCTTTATAATCCGGTTTCCTTTTTCCCCTCCAGACTTTTCTGATTCTCACCCAGTGAGCAAAAAGGCTTTGACTGTCCATGGCGGCTTCGATTAAGGAGGCTATTTCGCCTAAAAACGTGGTCATGGCGGACCTAAACGCCATGAAGCTCCCAAGGCTAAATGCAATGATTCCCATTTCATTTTGGTAAATCAGAATCAAGCCTCCAAAGATAAGAAAAATGACCAGCATCGAAATTGATTGGGCAATGACGCCCAAATAATTGGAAAGGGATCCTAAATCCAGTGATAACTTTTGGATTTTTGTAAAAAGCCTGGACCAAAAAGCAAAGGCTTTTTTTTCTCCACGGAAAATCCTGATGTCCGAAATTCCTGAAACCATTTGTATCAAAGCAGCGCCTGTGGAGGCACCAAGTCGTAAAATCTTAATGTTGTATGTAAATAATGTGGGAATAAAAACTATAAACATCAAAAAAGATAACCCCGCAACGATCAAAACTATCCCTGAGAGCTGCCAACTGTAATAAATCATGGGAATTAGGTAAAGAGTGCTTAAAATCCCCGAAATAATGGTTCGAATTAAATTTTTATTCAGCTCCTCATGAAAGCTTTCCATCAACATCACCCTTTGCAGAACCTCGCCAGTTGGCATGGATCGAAAAAAAGCCGGCGACAGCTCGAACACGCGGCTCCAAATGATCGCTTGCATTCTGGTCGTGATAAAGGCAGACAGTCTCAGCTTGATTATGGATGTCGCAGCTGTTAACAGAGAAGCGGCAATGGCAGCAATAAGAAGGGCGGCAAAAACCTGGAAATAAAGACCTGTGTCGAGGTAAGGGATGACATTGTCGAAAAAAACTTTATTTACGTAGGGAAGCAAAAGTCCGAGTGCTGCGCTGATGAAAAAAAACAGAAAAAAATAGAGGATCTGTGTTTTACTTTTCGTAAACAGAATTTTTAAAGCTTTTTTCCAAGGATAATCCTCATCTTTTGAAAAGACAGCAAAGAATACAAAAGCCTGAGGAGAAAGGCTTTTGGCGATCGTTTCGGTCACCGGTGTTTTTTCTCCATTTTGAGGGTCGATCATCAGGTAGCGATTTTTCTCTCGAATAAGGGCCACTGGCTGCATAGTCTCTTTTGTGAAAGCCAGCATGTGATTGGACTCATCCAACCACCATTCCCCATCAAGTACAACAGATCTGAATCGGGCATTTGATGCATTCGTGATGACGGTCAGGATCTCGATTAGGTTGTCCGCTTTCAGTACCAATTCGTGACTTGTGACAAAACTGATGTTTGATTGACCCCCTATAATTTGGCAAACTTTGAAAAGGCTTTCTCTTTCTAGGGGGTCGACGGCAAGAGGTTCTTCAAATTCAAGGGGCGTTGTCACATGAGATAGGGCCTGAAGGAATAATTTCTCATCGTTTTTCATTTTGTTGGGATCTTCGTTCATTTTCAGAAGACCTCCTTATCCAACAGGCTGTACTCTTCGGAAAATTGGCTTTTGACAAAACCCTCTTGTTGCATGAGCTCATCAAGCTTACCATCCTGTGTCACTTTTCCCTTTTCTAAAACGATCAACCTTCTGCAATGTCTCAGAGTATGGACGCGGTGGGACACCACTATGACGGTGATGTTTAACTTAATTAAATTTGTCATGATGCTTTGTTGAAGGTCTCGATCGAGATTGGAGAGGGCTTCGTCTAAAATCAAGATTTTGGGTTTGAATAAAAGTGCTCTTGCGATGGCAAGTCGCTGTTTTTGTCCTTCGCTAAAATCCGAAGCCCGTTCATTCATTCTATAAAGATATTTGCCATAACGGTTCTCAATGTCTTCGTTGATACGAGCCAAAGAACAGGCCTCAGACAACCTCTCTTCATCGATGGCGGGGTTCCATAAAGTGAGGTTCTCTTTTAAAGTCCCTTGTAAAAAGAGATTCTCGCTTTGGACAAAGGCAATGTTATGATGGATCCAGTTGGGATTTTCCTCAGCGACATTCATTTCGTCAAATAACACCTGGCCCAACCAGGGAAGATGTTGGGCAGTGATGAGTTTTGCCAGAGTCGTTTTTCCGCTGCCGTTGGGGCCGGTGATCCCGATAATTGACCCGGCTTGAAGTGTTAGATTAAAATTGTTAAAGAGGGGATCGTCATGTGGGACGTATCCAAACGTGACATTTTCTAAACGAATCCCTTCGGAAAACGGAGGTTGATCTATTGGCTTCGATTCTTTTTCAGCTTCCGCTCTTTGAATGATGGGGTCAATGGGATTGTCCAAGACATCTTCCAGTCGTAACAAGTCC
>JAAKFL010000018.1 GCA_011065065.1 Chlamydiota bacterium
TAGAAACAATAAAACAAAAATTTCTTAAATTTTTTACTTTGAAGAGGTTATGATGGCAAAGGATAAAAAAATCATGCTCATCACAGGAGCCAGCGGACGAATTGGTAAATTATGCGTGCATCGATTTGCCGATGAATACCAAGTTGTTGGTTTTGATAGACATGAGCATCAGCATGAAAAGGATATGGTCCATATCAACATGGACATGTCTTCAGATGAGAGTGTTTCGGACGCATTGAACCAGGTCAAAAATCGATTTGGATCCGACATGGGTCCGGTGATTCATTTAGCCGCTTATTACACATTTTCTGACCAGAAAGCTGAACTTTACGACGCCATTACAGTGCAAGGGACTCGAAGACTTTTAGAAGGGCTCCAAGACTTCAACAGCGTGGATCAGTTTATGTTTTCAAGCACACTCCTTGTGCACAAGTCTTGTCAGATAGGAGAAACGATCAATGAAGATTCACCCATCGAACCCAAATGGGATTACCCGAAGTCAAAAGTGAAAACCGAAAAAATTATCAACGATTTTCACGGAGATATTCCTGCAGTCATCATGAGAATTGCAGGATGTTACGATGACAACTGTCATTCAATCCCGATTGCTCACAATATACAAAGAATCTATCAGCACGAACTGGATGCTCATTTGTATCCAGGAGACACTTCCCATGGAAATCCCTTTTTACATTTGGATGATTTGGTAAATTCAATAAAATTGACGATTCAAAAAAGGAACGAACTTCCCAATCCCTTTGTGGTTATTATCGGAGAAGACAAGACCATGAGCTATAAGGATCTTCAATATACAATCGAGCAAATTCTGGAACACAAAGACTTCCATGTCTTCCGAGTCCCCAAGTGGTTAGCGAAAGAGGGAGCTTGGGTAGAAAGTAAACTTCCATTCTTTGATGATAACTTCATTCAGCCATGGATGGTTGACATGGCAGATGACCATTACGCCCTGGATATCACACGTGCGAAAGAGGTTCTTGGGTGGACACCTAAGCACTACGTGAAGACCTCTTTACCCGTGATGATGCAGCTCTTAAAGTCAGATCCAGCTCTTTGGTATGAAGAGAATGGTTTGATAATGCCGAAACATCTTAAAAAACATATCGAGGCCCATGCAAAATAACAGTTGGACCCATTTTGGGATCATTATCTTAGGGCTCTGGCTCATCGCCAGCGCCTTTTCCTTCAGCCACAATAGTCTGGCGATCACGGTGAGTGATGTGGTCAGTGGGTTGTTGGTGATTCTATTGACTCTTTGCTGGATGTCACATCCTTGCTATTGGCCCCGGTGGGCGTTGGCGCTTGTCGGAGTTTGGTTACAGTTTGCTCCGTTGATCTTTTGGGCCCCCGTTGCGGTGTCGTATCTCAATGATACTTTGGTCGGAGCTGCCATTATTGCTTTAGCTGTTTTGTTGACACGGGACACACTTGAAGAATCTGTTCCTGGTGCCACAGTTCCTCCCGGTTGGTCGTATAACCCTTCCTCGTGGCCGCAAAGAATTCCGATCATTTTTTTGGGATTTTTTGCTTGGATGTTTGCTCGGTACATGGCTGCGTATCAGTTGGGTTATTTAGAGAGTGTTTACGATCCTGTTTTTGGAGATGGAACACTGGATGTGATCACCTCCAAAGTATCCAAAGGCTTTCCGGTCGCTGACGCTGGACTCGGAGCGATGGCGTATACCATTGAAACGCTGATGGCAGCTCATGGTGGCGTACGCCGCTGGCATACTATTCCTTGGTTCGTGGTCTTGTTTGCCATTCTTGTTGTTCCATTAGGTTTTACTAGCATTGTCTTGATCATGCTGCAGCCCATCATGGTGGGACATTGGTGTTTTTGGTGTTTGTTGACTGCGGTGAGCATGTTATTCATGATTGCTTTGGCATTGGACGAAGTTATCGCGGTCCTCCAGTATTTGCATCGTGCACGAAAAGAAGGACGTTTGTCGAAAGTATTTTGGCGCGGAGGAGATGCTGAAGGGGAACTCGTGGATACTCGAACCGCTTCGCTTTCATCTCTTCGTATGTTTCCCTCCATGATTTGGGGAATTAGTTTTCCTTGGAATTTATGGGTGACAGCTCTTTTAGGGATTTGGCTCATGTTTTCTCCGTCTATCTTAGGAGAAAAAGGTATCGTTGCAGATCTCAATCATATTATCGGAGCTCTCACAGTGACTTTTTCCATTATTTCGATGGCAGAAGTCGCGCGTGCCGCCCGTTATTTGAATATTGTTTTCGGTCTTGTAGCCTTGATACTCCTTTTCTTTACACAAGGAGCTGGACTGATAAGTCAAATTATTGTAGGGTTTGCTTTAATTGGTTTAAGCCTGCCCCGCGGTCAAATAAAAGAACGTTATGGGACATGGGATCGATGGATATTCTAACAAGACAAGCTCATGACAAAAGTAGAGTTAACGGAGTTTTTAGAGACTCTATCACCACTTTATCCAAATATTAAACGAAAAGATCTTACACAAATCTTTGAAACTTATTTTTTATTAGCCGAAGCGCACACTGAAGAAGAGCTCACTTATATTCGCCGTTCAGACCGTTTACTAGACCGCACTATTTTTGTTTTTCCCAAAGCCAAGTGTCTTTATATCACTCTCAAAAAAGAGGATATGCAATTCATTAATGATCATTTAGACATCATTAAGCGTTCGGAACGCCTAGAAGAAATTTTCGGTATTTTCTCAAGCATTGGCTTTGTGACCCAGCGTGGACGTTTTAATACCTGCAACCCGATCATCTGCGTCAACTTCGGAGGCGAGCCTTCCATTTCTCTTCGAGCTAAAGTCACGAGGCTCATGTGCCAACAAAACGGCATTGATTATGAACAAGGCGATACCTCGATTGTTGACGAAGAAATGTCCTATCGAAAACAATATAATGATCATCCCTGCGTCCCTCGGCTCTATCATCATGGGTATTATATAGGGAGGCATGGCGGGAAAGATTGGATCAAGCATCTTGAATTCAGCGAGCTCCTTCTTCGAGATCTTCTTAGTATGTTATATTCGGAACCGATCACCTTTTCGATCATGGAATCTTACAGCATATTGTATCAACTTGTTCACATTCTTGATGTCATGCATGACGACAATATCGTTCATGGAGATGTGAAACCTGAAAACATTTTCATTGGGAGAAACGAACATGAAGAGGTCGTGGCAAAACTTGGTGATTTTGGCCATCTCTCTGAACTGCGAAACTTGAGAACGATGAATGGTACTCATAATTATTGGTCTCCAGAACAAATGAAATACAGTAAAACAGAAAAATCTAAAGACCAGAATGAAATCGCTTTTGCTTCAGATATCTGGTGCGTGGGATGGATCATCATTCATCTGTTTAACCTGAGCAATCCTGAATGGTATAAAAAGCAGCTTCTCTACTTAGAGCTTTATAAAAAGAGAGTTGAAGGGAAGCCCAATCCCCTTTTAAAGAGTACCTATGACTCTTACCATGCTGCCCTTGAAAAACATTGTTCAAGGCCTTGCCCTCCAAAATCCGACTTCGCTCATTATCTCCTTTGGCATTGTTGGAGAATTGACACGAGCAAAAGAATTTCAGCTTTTGAACTCAAAAATCTACTCGAAAGTACGTTTAAGAATTTATCTTTACCAGAGACTGACTGAGAGTGTTGAATTTTATTTAGGAAAAATGTTTCTATTTATAGTAGTCTAAGAGATTTAGATTAATCATAACAAATAAATCATCTTCTAATCGCGATCAACTACAATCACAATTAGGACCCTACTTTCAAGATTTAACTGAAGAAGAGCTATATGTGACTCATTGTTCATTGGCTTCCTATGGAATGGCCCCAGCTGCCCAAATGGCACTGTTTGGATCATAAATTTACTGCTTTGACTTCTGAAGAAGGTAGACCCCTCCAACACCAACAGGCTTACTGTTATAAGTCGGGTACCCACGCCGATCTTTACTAAGAGCTTTTAGGAATCGACGACTATCATCCGGTAAACGACTATCAGCAATTGCTTTATCACTAAGCGAATGATAAAGCTCCAGCTCCATTTTGGAAAAATATCCACCGCTATAAACTGTCTGAAACCCGGCTTCTTCACATAACTGCATGAATTCTGATGGAGAATAGTTAAGAGCAATGGGACAATCTTCACCGTCAGTGGATTTCGTAAAAGCTTCATCAATAGATAATCCAGAAAATTTCTTTTTTAAAACTTGAAGCTCATAAGCCACATAAAGATGCTTCCAAAGACTTTGAGAATTGTACACCATGATAACAGCCTTCCCGTTTGGCTTTAAAACCCGATTAAACTCTTTGATGATTTTTTCCGGATAGCTGGTGTGATGAAGCACACCCTCACAAAAAATAAAATCAACTGAATTATCCGAAAGTGGAATCGTTGGGGTTGTATCTTCAACTTGAATGAGCTCAATGCGATTTAAATCAAAATTTCTATGAAGAGATAGTCGATGACTCGCAAGTCTTAAAGCTTTTTTTGAAACATCCATTCCAATAATTTTTTGAGCATCTGTATAAGCTAAGAAACCAACCAGATCATTTCCTGGTCCACACCCATAGTCTAATACCACCTCATTATCATGCTTTCCAAAATGATCCATTAACTCATGAAAAAGAGGATACTGGCGGGACCGCCAGTCTAGATAGGCCAGAGAATCTTCAGGCAAGGTATGAGGAATAGAGTTTACGGTATGCGCGTTCCAATATTCTTCTGTTAATGACTGTTCATTTTTACCAGTCAACGAATCCTGATATTTAATGGGAACTCCTAGAGTTAACCTCGTCTTATTTTCCCACCTCACTTTTATTTTTCGATAAATTTTTGGAGAACAATACCCTATGCCAACACCTATGATTAACAAAAATAGGCTCAGAACCAGTATCTTTTTTTTAGTAAAAGTCATCGAGCGCTTCACTCCATTGATATGCAGAATTAATAAAAAATACAGACCTAGGCTAATACATTTAGATCATTTCTAGCAAATCAGATCCTCTGGAATTGAAAAGAAATAGATTAAATTACACCATTAAAAAAAATAGATTAATGTCACAACACCACTTGTTGCACTATGGATTTTAACCAACACATCAAATGAAGGCTTTCTTCTTCCTAATGATAAATAGGTGACATACGAAACAGATACACCTATTTCATTAGCAAAATCCCCGTGAGTCTTTCCTTCTTTTCTAAGATATTCATTTAGCTTCATATCCATTATATAAAAGAATTACATTATTGTGACAACCAGTCACTTTTTTATTGTAATTTTTGTGACAACGTGTCACAATTATTTCAATTCAGTTGACAATGTATAGCTATTGCGATACAATAAAAGGTAGAAGGAATGAAGAAAAACAAGATTGTTAAGGAGTTAAGAAAATTTGGTTGGGATAAAAAAAGAGAGGGTGCTAATCACGAAGTTTGGGGAAACGGCTTAGGCCAGGTGGATTATTTACCCAGACATGCCGATGTTAATGAATTCACAGCAAAATCAATTTTAAAAAAAGCAAAGAAGTTTCCGGGAAAAGGAGCAAAATAATGAGGGTAGAGGGAAAATTAATAAAATCAACGAAGTTCTGGATAGCAGACATCCCAATGTTTGATTTATGTATTCAGGGAAAAACAAAAAAAGAAACCCTTTATACAGTCAAGGAAGCTGTAAAAGATTTGGTAGAGGTTTCCTTCGAGAGTCTTATTCCAGATAATTTTGAAGTGTTTGTCGAATCCTCAGGAAAATTAAATGACTTTTCTGTTTCTTTCTCAGATGTACAAGTCATGACCGCTTTTGTATTAAAAAGGCAGAGAGAGAAACATGGACTTTCGGTTAGAGAAGTCGTAAAAAGATTGGGTGCTAAGTCGACAAATGCCTATTTTGATTATGAAAGACTCCGAAGAAAACCGACTATCGCAAAATTTGAATTAATGCTTCATGCAATTAATCCCAATCGCAATATTTATCTTAGATAAGAAAAAACTTTGTATCGATCCATCCACCGACCAAAGCAAATGATCCTCCAATATTGGTTTGAAAATGGTTCTTTTCCCTCAACCATCTGGTCATAATCATCGAGTACTGTTGGCAAAACGATCCCGCAAGAAGAGACGATGGCATCATCTAAGATCTGCCTAAACTTTGAGTCTTTCATCCACACTTCTTCCGCTGTTGCAAATCCAATTTTATCTCGACGATCAAGAATTCCCTTGGGGATGACCCCTTTCATCGACTCCCTGAGAACTCGTTTCGTAATCCCTTCAGATATTTTACAATCACTCGATAAACTGAGTGTCAATTCAACTAATCTCCAATCCAAAAATGGGGTCCGAGCTTCAATGGAATGAGCCATTGAATCACGGTCTTCAAAATGGAGCAGCATCGGCAAGCTACTGGTAAAGGTCATATGGTGACAGTATTCAGGTAACCCCAGCTGATCCACACCCGGAAATGGATCACAATCTTCTGCATTCAAGTATTGAAATGAAAGCCAATTAGGTTTTTCTGACGGACGGCGATACAGCCGTCGCAAGGGAACTCTCAGCCAATCAGGGAGTAGTTTGCTCCCTAAAAGAACCAAAGGGTTCACATGGGAAACTGTCGGCCTGGCCAACGCCATTTCCCGCCATAACGTCCACCATCGCATCGATCGAAAGAGACTCAAAAAGTGAAATCCATAACAAACTGTGTACCCTGCAAGCTGCTCGTCAGCTCCCTGTCCATCCAACATCACCTTCACCTGATGTTTTTTTGCGAGCTTAAACACTTCCCACTGAGCAAATATGCTGGTCGTACCAAAAGGTTCATCTTGATGCCATATTATCTCATCCAATTCAGCCATTAAGGTGTGATGATCGGGAGTGGTAAAATAAGCCTGATGATTTGTCTGAGAGACCACTTGGTCCATAAATTTTCGTTCATCAAACCGCTCGACTGTAGAACAGGCAGAAAAAGTCAATTGTTGATCTCGTGCATTCTTTTGGCCCAACAAGTCATGAATCAAACAGACGATAGAAGACGAGTCAAGTCCTCCTGACAAGCAAGACCCAAGTTTGACATCCGATCTCAACCGTAAATTAATGGAATCTGTCAAAAATTCTCGATAGAGTGAGGCCGCATCATCTAGAGAGCCCTGAAAAGGAGAATCATTTAAAAAATACCATTTGACTGGTTGAAATTGGATATCATCTACACTTCCTTCCCAATATTCACCTCCCCTCAACTGCATGACATCAGAAAACAGTGTTTCTGCAGTGTGATCATGAATAGACCAGTTGAGAAAGTCATAGGCTCTTTGATGATTCAAGCCTGGTCGAAAACCAGGCAACACAGTCAGTTGTTTAATTTCCGATGCAAAAGCCACATACCCCTTGTTTGATATCCAGAGGTAGAGTGGCTTGATGCCAAAACGATCCCGCGCCACAAAAAATCTTTCCTTCAAGGAATCGTAGATCACAAAAGCAAACATGCCATTGAGTTTAGAGAGACATGCTGGTCCCCATTCACAAAATGCCGCTAGAAGAACTTCAGTATCACAATGAGAAACAAATTGATGCCCCTTTTTTTCAAGCTCCCTCTTTAATTCGATATAGTTATAAATCTCACCATTATAAGTGATATGATACCGATCATCACGGGAAGTCATGGGTTGATTTCCATGATTTGACAAATCGAGAATAGAGAGTCTTCGGTGTCCTAGGTGAGCAATATCAACCTGATTCCGCGTGAAATACCGAAATCCTTCGCCGTCTGGACCCCGATGTGCCACCAAATCGGTCATCTGTTTGATGGCTTCACGTGAGGGAACATTCCCAAAAAGCGCAGCAATTCCACACATTTAACTTACCTTTTCATAAAAACGATTGAGAGTTTGATAGAGAGAGCATTTTTGCACCAATTCGTTATGAGTCCCTTCAGCAATCACTTGTCCACGGTCCAGAACATAAATCCGATCGAAATTTTTAATCGTTGAAAGACGGTGAGCCACCGCCACAATCGTCTTCTTCCCCATCATCTCTTTGATCGATTGGGCAATCACGAGTTCAGAAAGATTATCAAGAGATGAGGTAGCTTCATCAAAGATAATAAGCTCGGGTTGCCGATAAAGCGCTCTTGCAATTCCGATTCGTTGCATTTGTCCCCCTGAAACTTTAATTCCTCTGTCCCCTACATGGGTATCAATGCCCTCCGGAAGTGAAGCAATAAACTCTTCTAGATGACTAGCAGCGATCGCATCGTTTAATCTTTTGTGATCAATCACTTCCTCCCCTAATGCCACATTGCGAGCAATCGAATGATTAATAAGTGCAATGGATTGCGGCACATAACCGATCTGTTTTTGAAAAGGGGTCATGTTCAATTCTACCTCTCCATCCACAAGGATTTGCCCAGAACTTGGTTGAATCAGTCCAATTAAAATATCGATAATTGTGCTTTTTCCCCCACCAGAAGGCCCAACAAAAGCGACCGAGGCATTCTTAGGAATTTCAAATGAAACCCTATCGAGAATTTGGGATCCCTTACGATAAGAAAAACTTATCTGTTCAAATGTAATAAATTCTCGAAAAGTCTTTGTTTTCAATGGTTGCCTTTCTTCATGCGTTTTTTCGATCTCTTGCTCAAAGACATCCAATGACTCAAGAGAGTGTTGTAAATGAATGGCCTGTTGCGTCATATGGTTGATAGCAGGAAGAATTCGACGTCCTACGGCGGCATAAAAAATTAGTCCCGCAACAAATTGAGATGTGATCGCATCATTGAAATAAACATAACAAACAACCAAAATAAGAAGCACCACAGCCATGAGTTCAATTAAAACTGACGGAGTCATAGACAAGAACTCTTTATAACGATAATTTCGTGAAATCGAAGCGTTATAATCATCAAATTTCTGGATAAAATAAGATGATTTTTTGTAAATTTTGACCTCTTTAAACAGATGCAGTGATTCTAAAACACACTGATAGGCATTTTTTGTCGCGTCTATCAGATCCTTTCCTAATCTTTTCACAGGCTTCTTATTGAATTGATAGATGATAAGAGATGTCACACCGAAAAGCAAAACAATACAGAGTGACCCACCAAAATCTTGAAACAAAATCGCGGCAAAGAGAAACAGAGTAATGAAAAAAGAAGAGAGAACCTGAAGCTGTTGAAGTATCGCTTGTGTGGCATAATAACTGGTTTGCGTGCAGTTTTTCACGAGTGTTCCAGTGTCTTGATCGACAAAGGATAAATAGTTTTGATTGAGATATTTTTTAAACAGTTGTCCATTCTTTGTCTGATAATAATGATAGGAAAATTTTGTCATTTGATAATTTGAATTCAGTTGCAAAAGAGACTTCATGACAATCATGAGCAAAAAGAAACTCGTGAAACCCACAAATAATTGAGTGTTGGTCAGATCGATACCGTTTAAAATCTTATTAACATACGAAATTGTAGAAGGGTCCTTACCAATAATTCCAATATACGGAATTAATATCATCAATGTTAATGTTTCAACAATAGAAGTAGAGACAAGAGCAATCACAACTCCAAAAAATCTCACCTTGTCACTTTTCTCAAAATATCCGAGTATTCTCGCCAATGTTTTCATGACATCAATGCCTCTTTAATCGCCTGTTTAATAATATCTTTATTAACATCAGCATTCTGTTCTTTAGCAGCAAAATGAGCATTCTTTTTCATTTTCACAATATCTTTTCTTGTCAATGCATTGAGTAAGACAGCCAATGACTTGGCCTGAAAATCTGAAGACACAACACCGCAGTCATATTGGGTCACCAGCCTTTTCATTGCTGGCGAAGGACCAATAGCAATGGCGAGTCTTGCTTGTATAAATTCAAATAACTTGTTGGGCAACCCATTTAAATAATTGAAGTTAACCGGTGGAAGGAGGTAAACCCCTATATCATATTGATTTGTAAATGGGACAATCTCATTCATGGGAACAGGAGGAATGCAGCGAATTCTCGGGTATTTTTTCACAAGTCGTTTTATTTTTTCAATATATTTTTTATCACCTGGAACCATGATTAGGTCTAAATAAAACCGCTCATCAAGATGATCGAACATACGAATCATCCTATCAAAACTGCGCGAACGACTCGCAACTCCATGGTGAATCAAACGAATCTTATCCTCTGCAACTTTTGAGGGAGCCATTGGATAATAAGATGTCGCATTTGTGAGCACAAAAGGAAGAGGAATCTTAAAAACTTCAGCATATTGATTGGCGATTTCTGCATTGACTGTCATCATAGTATCGACATAGGGCAAATATTTTCTACAAGTTTCAAAACAATAATTCTGAAAAAAAATTCTCCATTTCAGATTATCTGTAAACTCTTCGGGAGTATACTCATGAGCATCTAATAAAACCTTACTCCCTCTTTTATACCGGGCAATAAGGGGCAATGTATTGAAATCATTCGCAATGATGAGGTCATATGTCTTATTCAAACGATTTTTTAAAATATCTTCAAAAAATTGTACCTCAGGCCGTGTCCAATAAAATCGTTCATAATCTTTTTTAAGAAGCACACAAGCATTGAATATTTTTTGTTTAAAACTGTCAAACCCTGTTCTTTGAAACGGTGAGAAAGAAAACTGCTGATCAATAGGTTGGTTTGTCTGTCCGTATGAAAGAACAGTAATAGAACAATCCATTTGCAACAGCCATTGAAGTTGTCTGGCAACACGGGGATCGCGAGCGAGGTCACTAAAAGAAATTACAAGAACTTTCATACTACCTATGGGAAATTGACTACCAGTTTAAATCACTCTCGTAGCCCAAGTCAATCAATTCTTGACCATAAAGAAGCTTGTAGAGTTCTTTATTTTCCTCAGAAAAATTGGCTTGCCATGAACCGATCATTCCTTTTCGAAACGTGAACCCCCTTTCCATAAGCAGCTTGAGCAATTTTTTGACATCTCTTACGTAAAAGAGAAACTCCAATATGCGCCCCGATATTCATTATCTCTTGCATTTGCAGCTCATCACTTCCACCACCATGGATTCCTATCAATTTTTCGAATGTTGTGACGTAGGTAATTTCTGGCCCTAAATCGATCCAACCCAATCGATTAGAAAAACAATCTTCATAGGCCTGATACCCATAACAGTTTCCTGTTATCAGTTCCTCAATTTGTTCTGACTGACTTAACTGACTAATTGGTAGCTGGGGCCAATACCCCTGTTGGTTATAATACATAAGTGAGACCAACTGATCCCGTGGATCTCGAATAATGAAAATGACCTTATAGCCATGATCCTTCACAAATTCTATAGCTTCTTGAGAAGATGGTTGGTGGGTTGATAGATAGGTTCCTCTTCTCTCCGCAATCATCAATTCATGCAAAAAATCTTGATAGTCTGATCGCAGTTGTCTCTGATCATTCTTATGAAGCATTTCATACAACACGTGAATGATAAGATGAGACCCGCATTTTGGAACTGTTACCAAGATAAATTTATCATGAGCCGAAATGGCAAAAGGGATGAACAAAAAAAATATCATCATCACTATTGTTCTAACAATGATAAACCTCCATTTTATGAAACCATATGCATGTTAACAAAAGAAACATTTTCACAAAGATATTTTTCCATATCATGGTCTGAAGATCTTAAAAACTTTTCAACTTTTTGATGACGATCTTGAGGTTCAAAGCTCCACCAGATAGGATGAGTCAGAATCTGAATCGAATTCTTCTGGTAATCTTGAAGAAACTTGATGGGATTTCCACATCGCCAATTATGGTTGCTATCTGAAATATACTGACCTGGTTTAAAAAATTGTGACGAATAAGTATTGATTAACCCCTCTGGTGTTATAAGCGTCGCATCAACCCCCTCAGCCGACAAAAAAGCAGGACGGTGAATACTAAATACTTTGACTTCAGCATCAACAATTTCAGATAACAGTGTCGCCTGCGCCTCAATTTTTTTTGTATGATTTTCCCCTTTTACATAAACATAATGCAACCCGACATCATGTCCCATCTGAATCATGTCCCTTAGCTCATTCTGATATAGCATCGGATCATATCCCTCTGACTCAAACATCACAAAGTAAGTCGACTTGACATCATGTTCCCATTCCCACTTGGCCAATGCATACCCCAGATCAATGCTGAAATCGAGATCATGACGTATAAAAGCTGGTCGATTTTGAGAGAAATCAGTGAAATGAGAAAAATGAAAACGTTTGTCTCTCAAGACTGTGATCAGTTGAGAATAATAATCCAATGTAAATTTATAGGGGTCAGTACTCATGATGAAGATTATTCTCATAAATCTGTTTTACAGCAAGTGATTCATTGACTTTAAAATTATTTATTACTATCAAAAAGGAGATCTTGAAACCTCAATATTTGAACCTATGACAGATAAATCAAAATCTACTTGGTACTGGTTAGTATTCTCAGCAATCATCGTCTTTATTATTTTAATCATGCAGCCTCTTGAGGTTTATCTTTTTATCAAAGATAACGCCATCCTTTTTCCCAAAGGGATTATCGGTTTGAAACAGCGAGATCTTTTGTTGTTGATTCAAGCGATCATGCTCATCTTCATTTTTCCCATCTATCTCTTTACGTTTATCTTTTCATGGTGGTATCGAGCTGATAATAAGAAGTCAAAATATGACCCGCATCTGGTAGACCATAAAGTTGCTGAATTTGTTTGGTGGGGAGTTCCTCTTGTCTTGACAGCAGTTGTGGCTGTCATCACATGGATAAAAACCCATGAGCTAGATCCTTATAAACCAATAGAATCCGACAAGAAGCCGATTAAAATCGAGGTTGTCGCCCTGCAGTGGAAATGGCTTTTTATTTATCCGGAAGAAAAAATTGCCACTGTGAATTACATTCAAATTCCCAAGAACACACCGATTCATTTTATGATCACAGCAGATGCTCCGATGAATTCTTTTTGGATTCCCCGGTTAGGTGGACAGATCTATGCCATGCCTGGCATGAGAACCGAGCTCTTTCTCCTGGCTGATGAGGAAGGGAAGTTTAGAGGATCTTCCGCCCAAATCAGTGGTAAGGGTTTTGCGGGGATGACCTTTGTGACTGAAGCCTCCACAGATGAGTCCTATAAAGATTGGGTACAGTCTGTGAAACAATCAGCTAAAGGTCTCGATTGGGCTGAATACAAAAAATTAGCAGCCCCTTCGGAAAATAATCCTGTAGAGTATTATCAGCTTAAAGACGAAACTGTATTTCAAAACATTATCATGAAATATATGAAACCCCCAACTTGAGTCAACTATGTTTGGTAGATTAACACTTGAGGCCTTTCAGCATGACACCGTTCAGAACATGGCCATTCTGGGAGGATTAGTCAATGGCATTATCGTCATCGCACTCATAACCTATTTAAAACGATGGAAGTGGCTTTGGAGGGAGTGGATCACCACAGTGGATCCTAAAAAAATTGGCATTATGTACATCGTTGTCGTTCTCATCATGTTTTTGAAGGGGTTTGCTGATGCGATGTTAATGCGAATGCAGCAAGCCACTGCGGTCGGGGAAGCGCAGGGACTTCTCCATGCGACACACTTCCAAGAAATATTTTCCGCGCATGGATCAGCAATGATCTTCTTTGTCGCTATGGGGTTTATGTTCGGGATTATGAATCTTATCATCCCTCTGCAAATTGGAGCGAGAGATTTGGCATTTCCATTTTTGAATGCTCTCAGTTTCTGGCTTTTTACAGCGGGTGCGTTTCTCATACTGGCGTCTCTTGGTATAGGACATTTCACGATTGCCGGTTGGCTCTCTTATCCTCCCCTCTCCGGTTTGGAATACAGTCCCAATGAGGGGGTCGACTACTGGAATTGGTCGATCCAAATATCGGGCATAGGATCGACGCTTTCGGGAATCAATTTCTTGGTCACGATATTAAAAATGCGTTGTCCTGGGATGACATTTTTTAAAATGCCCATCTTTGTCTGGAGCTCGCTCTGTGCGATGGTCCTGGTGATTTTTGCATTTCCAATTTTGACGGCCACATTGTCATTGCTTTCTTTGGATCGCTACATGGGAACCCATTTTTTTACTGCGGGTTTCGGTGGTAATCCAATGCTTTATGTGAATTTAATTTGGGCTTGGGGGCATCCTGAAGTCTACATTTTAATCTTACCTGCATTTGGGATCTATTCCGAAATCGTTCCGACATTCTCAGAAAAAAGGCTTTTTGGCTACGCCTCCATGGTGTGGGCGATGATTGTCATTTCAGTTCTATCCTTTCTTGTCTGGGTACATCACTTTTTTACAATGGGAGCAGGTCCCAGCGTGAATGCGTTTTTTGGGGTCATGACCATGCTCATAGCCATTCCTACTGGAGTTAAAATCTTCAACTGGCTCTTTACGAAATTTCGTGGGCGCGTCCATTTTACATCACCGATGCTGTGGTTTTTCGCTTTCGTTCTCAATTTTAGCATTGGGGGAATGACCGGTATCCTCCTCTCGGCACCTCCGGTCGACTTTCAAGTTCACAATAGCTTGTTTCTCATCGCCCACTTTCACGGCATGGTGATCGGCGGAGTTCTTTTCGGATTTTTTGCCGGCTTTACTTATTGGTTCCCAAAATTTACCGGTTTCTTTATTGATGAAAGGCTCAACAAAATGGCTTTTTGGTGTTGGTTTGGAGGGTTCCTTTTGGCATTCATGCCTCTTTACATGTTAGGTTTTATGGGAGCCACAAGACGGCTCAATCACTATGCAGCTGACACTGGATGGCACCCCTTGTTTGTGCTCGTGGCCATAGGGGCTGTCATTATTTTTATTGGAGCCTTAACCCAGTTTCTTGGATTATTCTGGAGTATTTACAATCGGAAAAAAAATTGGGATCATTCCGGAGGAAATCCTTGGAACGGGAGAACATTGGAGTGGTCTACCGCTTCACCTCCTCCCGTTTACAACTTCGCCATTATCCCCACCGTAGATCAAATCGACCCCCTTTGGGCGGAAAAGAGCCCTATAGAAACCGATTCAAAACCCCAATACGAAGATATCCACATTCCAGCCAACACACCCATTGCGGTGTTTATTGGTTCCCTCAGCTTTATTTTTGGATTTGCCATAACGTGGCATATTGTTTGGCTGACAATTCTCAGCTTTATTGGGATGATAGCGTGTATCCTCATCCGACTCTGGGGAAAAGATAAACACATCACCATAACTGCCGAAGAAGTCGAAAAAATAGAAGAAGCAAACCGTAAGAGGCCCCAAATCGCATGACAAGTTCCTTAACGATTCATCATACACCCGAACCCGACGCTGATATCCGTGTCCCCGACCCCCATCAGGATACTTATTCAAAAAACTTATTAGGTTTTTGGATCTATCTCATGACCGATACGATTTTGTTTGCAACTCTATTTATCACTTATGCAGTTCTCCATCCAAATACTTTTGGGGGTCCCTCTCCCAAAGAACTTTTTAGTCTCTCGATCACTTTTGCCCAAACCATGGTCCTACTCGTGAGCAGCTTCACATGCGGTTTTGCTCTGTTAGCGGCTTCGCGAAGCCGAATCAATCATCTGTATGCTTGGTTGGTTGTCACGATTTTATTCGGAGCAACCTTCCTTTTTCTTGAATTGTCTGAATTCAACTCTTTTGTGCAAGAGGGGCATAGTTGGAGAGAAAGTGCCTTTTTATCCGCCTTTTTCACTCTCGTTGGAACGCATGGACTACACATCACTGTTGGACTTTTATGGGCAACCATCATGATCGCCCAGCTCTATTTTCATGGAATGACAGTGGATACATTCAGACGCCTTGTGATTTTTAGCCTCTTTTGGCATTTTTTGGACTTAGTATGGATTTTTGTCTTTACCATTGTATACTTGATAGGAGTGATTTAATATGGAAGAGGAACTCAGCTTAAAAGAGATGCAAAAAACATGGCATGGGAGTTTAAGATCCTATCTTATTGGATTTATCGCCTCTCTTCTGTTGACGACGCTAGCATTTCTTTTGGTTTACGGCCAGGTTTTCTCTGGCCCAATATTGATCATGACCATTTCGGGACTTGCCCTGGTTCAAGCGGCTTTTCAACTCAAATATTTCTTGAATCTTGGTAAAGAAGAAAAACCGTATTGGGAAACATTTATATTCTTTTTTATGCTTCTGATTCTTTTGATCATTGTTTGTGGGTCTCTCTGGATCATGCATGATCTTAATGTACGGATGATGAACATGGAGACCATCGCCTATGATTAATTATTACCTACTCATGAAGCCCGGGATTATCTTGGGTAACCTCGTCACATTTGCCGCAGGTTTTTTGTTGGCCTCTAAAGGTGAATTCAGGATTGGGCTCTTTGTCGCCACTTTACTAGGGTTAAGCTGTATTATCGCGTCGGCATGTGTGTTTAATAATTATATTGACCGTGACGTCGATAAAAAGATGGAACGAACAAAAAAACGAGCCCTTGCGTTAGGAACTGTAAAGAAACACCATGCCATTTTTTTTGCAGTGTTGCTTGGGATCGCGGGAAATCTGATTTTATTCATTTATTCCAATGGATTGACAGTCGCCGTGACGAGTGTCGGTTTTTTTGTCTATGTGCTTCTTTATAGTTTTTTAAAATATCAGACAACATACAGTACACTCATCGGAAGTATCTCAGGAGCGGTTCCTCCAGTCGTCGGATATTGTGCCGTCAGCAATCAGCTTGATTTAGCTGCAGGAATTTTGTTTTTGATGATGATCTTTTGGCAAATGCCCCATTTTTTCGCCATAGCTTTGTGGCACTTCGACGACTATGCAAAAGCTGGAATTCCTGTGTTACCTGTATCCGGGGGAACTTTAAAAACGAAAATTCATATGATGTTATACATTCTGGGTTTAATACCTATAGCCGCACTGTTGACGGTATTTGGGTATACAGGATATCTTTTCCTAACGCTGACGATAGTGGTCGGTTTAGCCTGGTTGTATTGCAGCATCAAAGGATTTGGAGCTAATTGCGATAAGCTTTGGGGAAGGCAAATGTTCCATATATCTCTTGTCCAGATTAACGCTATTTGTTTGCTGATCCCTTTTGACCTTGTTTCATGATTGACCATTAAAACGTGTCTTAAAAAATTTAACCGCGAAGACCGCGAAGAT
>JAAKFL010000180.1 GCA_011065065.1 Chlamydiota bacterium
ATCCTAATCGCGTGATGAGATTGCCTGGGTTTTTCCATCACAAAATTCAGCCTCATCAAACAACGATTATTCATGATAGTGGTGCTCTACCATACGATCATGACAAGTTTATAAGAGCTTTTCAGATTAAGAAAATTTGCAATGATCCACTCCTCCAAAGACTGCAAAAGGAAGGGTTCTATATTGGAGCCATTGATGGCCGGCACGGGGGTCATCGTATTCTCTGTCCTTGGAGAAATGAACACACCACAGGAGATTCAGGCACTGCTTATTTTGAGGCTCATACCAATGGCTATTTACGAGCAGCGTTTGTCTGTCAGCATGCACACTGTGCTAAAAGAGGTATTGCTGATTTTATGCGTTTTTTTGGGGATGAGTCACGACCCAAAATTTATCTGAAGGGAGGGGAGTTAACTGAGATCTTAGATCAGGCTGAGAGGGCACTAGTTGAAGGGGATAAAACTCTTTATCAACGTGATGGTTTTTTGGTGCGAATGGTCCAGCGGCGAAAGGTACCAATGGGAGGGGTCAAGAGATCTAAGGGTATGTTGGTTATTCAGCCTATTGAAATACCTTTTTTGGTTGAGCGATTGACTCAAGTGGCACATTGGTATAGCAGCGATGCTCGGCAGAAAAAGGACAACCCATGGAAAAGATGTGATTGTCCAGACAAAATAGCTAAGACTTACATCTCTCGCGGAGAGTGGAGTCTACCTCTTCTTGAAGGGGTGATCACAGCACCTACACTTCGATCTGATGGTACCATTCTGGATCAAGGGGGTTATGACCAAAAAACGGGTCTGTTCTTTCATCCCTCTATCCAATTCCCTGAGTTTGGACTTAAATCTACAAAAAATGATGCAATCAACGCTGTCAAAGTTTTTGAAAAACTGCTAAAGGGATTCCCTTTCGTTGATGAGGCTAGTTTCTCAGTAGCGATCAGCGCGATAACTTCGACATTGATTCGTCGTTCACTCCCCACGGTGCCATTGCACGCTTTTAATGCCCCAAAAAAGGGTTCGGGTAAAAGCTTGCTTTCTGATGTTGTTGGTATGATTGCTACAGGTTTGAAGCCAACACAGATGAGTCAACCGGAGAATCCAGCAGAGGAGAGAAAGCGCTTGCTGGCATTGTTAATGGCAGGTGATCCCGTGATCTGCATTGACAATGTGGAGAGGCCGTTGGGTAGCGATGCTCTCTGTACTATATTGACTAGCGAGACATGGTCTGAGAGGTTACTAGGCGTGAATAAAAATATCGAGGTGTCAACCAACGTGATGTTTCTTGCAACAGGTAATAATACGGTTTTTCGAGGAGATCTCACGAGAAGGGTATTGAAGAGCACAATTGATCCAGCTTGTGAAAGGCCCGAGGAAAGAGCGTTCGATGTCAACTTATATCACTACGTGCCCACTCATAGAGCTCATTTAGTACATGCAGCTCTTACCATTTTACGAGCTTATAATCAGGCGGGCCGCCCTTCACAGGGTCTTTCCCCTTTTGGTAGTTTTGAGGAGTGGAGTGGATGGGTGAGATCCGCTTTGGTTTGGTGTGGGTTGGAAGATCCATGTAAGACACGCCACAGCATCGAAGAGGACGATCCGGTTGGCATCGGTTTAAAAAGGATATTAATGGCGTGGCGAGAGAAATTTAAGGAGCCCGTTCTTGCACGCACTGTGTTAGGGACGGCTGATCCGGTTCTTAGAGATGCGATTGAAGAATTTGTGGGTGATCCCCAGAAGATCAGCTCGAAGAAGCTTGGAACCCGATTGAAAAAATATCAAAACCGTACCGAGGGAGGTTTGCGCTTTGTACAATGTGGCACTAACCAGGGAGCGGTTTTGTGGACTGTAGAGACGTTGAACCTATCCCAGTAATCAAATTCGTGAGTGTGAGTTGTGTGAGTTGTGTGAGTTTGTATTTATCTAAAGATGGTAATTGTCAAATATATTATTTATTATTTATATAAAAATAACTCACATAACTAACAGAACTCATTTTTCTATTGCTTTTCATTCTTTTCTTTTATAGCATAATGTCTTTAAATTTACTGCAAAGGAGGTTTGAGATGAAATATATAACAGGACTGATCGCTGCAGGATCATTAGCGGTATCAGGTCATTTGTGTGCTGAGTTAAACCACAAAGTGTTCGATGAGGAGCATCAATCTATTGAAAAAAATATGTGCGAGGAATGTGAACTTTCACTATCCCATGTTTTTGGTATGATCGCCAAACGTAACATTCGTGATATGAATTTTCTCAGATCATCAGCTGATACAATGACACATTTATAGAATGGAATCTTATCCAACAGAAATTTCCTACTCTGACAACAATGTGTCATTGATTTTACGCTCTTTAATAGAAGAGGATGCCGAAAAGATTCATGTTGCTGTTTTGAACAGTCTGGATATTCTTTTGCCCTTTATGCCTTGGTCGCATCACAGTTTGACGTTAGAAAATCAAATTAAACGTATCAAGGAGTCCCAAAACAATTCTACAGAGTGGGAGCTCTCTGTATTAGATAAACCCACGGGAGAATTTTTGATGTCTGCGTGTCTAAGGAAGGCATCTATTATTAGTGAAAATTTATATGAAATTGGGTACTGGGTCGCAAAGAAACATGGCAATAAAGGCTTGGCTACTTTAGTCACTAAAATTTTAAGCGTTGTAGCATTTGAATTTTTGGGCTGCGATTGCCTGCAAGTGGGTTGTAATAAGAGCAATCAAATTAGCCAGAAAGTGATGAATAAGTGTGGGTTTAAGTTGGAAGGTGAGATAAGAAATTATTTCAGCATTCCAACTCAAAAAATGGTTGAGAATGGATATACAGCAGAGAGAACATGTTTGCGCTATTCTCTCATTCAAGAAGATTTATTACATCTTAAATGGTATCAGGAGATAAAACATGCAATCAAAATTAAAAAAAATTGCACTCAAAGATCGATTAGACAGGGAATACCTTCTTGAAGGAAGCTGCGGGCAACCTTTTAGTGAGTTTCTCCTCAAAAATTATATACCTCAAAGCTCTATCATTTTAAAAGTAAATGGAGAAATCGCTGACGATCAAACCTATATTATAAATGATCGGGATGAAATTGACCTAAAAATGGTTCGAGCGTATCAACTGCCAGAGTATTGCCAAATGCTGGATATTTGGAAACAAACTCAGTCGAACAAAAAAGACTCAATTTATACGAATAAATTTTTGTGGTTTAATGATTCGGGAATTTGCGATTTAAAACAGGCAAATATTCCAAAAGAAAAATACGTCGCTTGGCTTGAAGATCGCTTTGTGGAATCCATCAAAATGGTGAATCTAATACAAGATGGCGACCCTCTCTGCCTGCCGGTATCTGGGGGTCGTGACAGCTTGGCTCTTTTATATCTTTTTGAAAGAACTAAAAAGAGGCTACCTAAATTTAACTTCACTTGTGTCACTGTTTCTCCAACGGTAGCCGGCGTTGGGGATTTGAAAATAGCAACTGATGCCATTGAGTCACTCGGCGTAAAGGAATATGTTATTTTAGATGGAGACTATGTAAAGGAAACCATGAACCTAACTAGTGATTTTTTTGCAGTGATGCAACAGGCGCTTGAAAAAGAGGGAAGGGGAGTCACCATATCTCTTTGGCATATCATTATGAAAGCTTGCATCGAGAAATTTTGTAGAAAAAACGCTCTTCAAAAAATTGCCTATGGCTATCAATTTGAGGATCTTCTTTCAAGTTTGTTGCGCTCTAACTTATTGGGAGTTTCATTTGGGGATTCCATGTATCAGAAAAAATGGGGTGATTTCAATCTCATATTCCCATTGTGGGCCATATCCAAAAAAGAGCTAACTATTTATCTAGAGTTAGTCGCTCCAAAACATCAAACCGTTCAAAGCAATCCTACGCGTTACGACCGTGGCGACCATAACCGAGACATTCATTATTTCCTTGCAGATATGATGTCGACACTCTATCCTGGGATTGGATTTTCTCTGTTTTCAGCACAGCAAGCATTCAATCAAAGATATGGGATAGATTCAAACAACTTTTACAGTTGTTCCAACTGTCAAACCATTTTCACAGATTTTAATGAGGACAGCTTGTTATCGGAAGATTTGTGCTTTGCATGTAA
>JAAKFL010000181.1 GCA_011065065.1 Chlamydiota bacterium
TATAAAAATCGCGAGGTCGGCTCCTGGCGATTGAGACGGAGCACCACAAATATCGCAGCACTCGCCACCGCAGCAAAGAGGCACCAGACTGATGTAAATGTGGCATGATAAAAGTACTCAGCCGCAACAAATGACAGCGCAACAATCAATCCAAAGGACCATATATAACGGTAGCTCGAGACAAAACACGGGATAATAATCGATGACACATACAACGCTCTCAAAATCCAAAAAACTGCAGGAGTTGAGGTCTCATAAGCACTATATTGAATGCTATTGTCCACAATTCCAACCGTCACGGGTTCATCAACAAAGAGTGAAAAATTCCACACCACAAATGCTGTTCCCATGGCTAGGGTTATGAGCAGCATTACTTTTCTAAGCCTTTGAGTTTCAATAAAATACAGCGATAATGGAAGCCAGATTGGCCAATTTACAAAGGCAAAGAAGATATAAATCCATTTGGCGATGGAGGCGATGACCGACTCAGCCATGTCGTTCATCAAGCAGACCCAAAGGACACCTTCTGAAAATTGTTGAATAGCAAAAAGGAGTGGAATAGCGGCTAATAGATACTCTTTTTTGTTCTTAGTATCTGAAATTGTGGCATATCCAATTACGGTCAATAGGGCAGCCGCGGAAAAACTGGATTCAGCTGAAAAACACATAATGAACCTCCAAAGAGGAGATTAAAAAAAAGTGTTATAAATGGGAAGATTAATTACTGTGTTCCGTCAGATACTTGGTCATGATCTGGTAATCTTTTGATTTTGCGATGTCGAGCGGAGTTCGGCCTTGTGAGTCTTTTATTTCTAAGTCATTGGAAGAACTGAGTAGACGTCGCACCGAACTGACTGAGCCTCTGGCGGTCGCATAGTGGATGGGAGCTTGCCCTTTCGTGTTGTAAATGTGCGTATAAGCTCCGTGACAGAGCAGATATTTTAAGTTGCGCAATGAATTCACACATCGCCCAGTAATGGCGTAATAAATGGCACTTCTACCCTTATAATCGACGGCATTCACTTTGACTCCTGCCTGTAAAAATTCTTTGATAGAAGAGAGGGGGAGATGCTGGGCAGCATAATGAAAAGCGGTCAAAGATCTGTGGTTTTTAGCGTGAAGAAGCTTAGGATCGTTGAGATGTATGAGAAAGGATGTTGTCTCTTCGTTTCCAAATTTTGCGGCATAATGAAGCGGAGTCCGTCCTTTATAATCGGTCTGGTTGAGATCAAAGTCGTATCCCAGAATGAGTTGGAGTACTTGCTGGTCACCAAAAGCAGCAGCAGAGTGAAGAACCGTCGCGTTTTTTCGATTTGGTTGATGTAGCTTTGAAATGAGATCACTTTCAAGTAATTTCTGGATAAATTGAGAATTGTTTTCATAAACAGCAAAATGAAGGAGGTGATTGCCATCTTCATCGAATGCATCGATGTTAGCTCCTTTTTGAATAAGAGCTTGGTATATTGGAAACGATCCCGATTTTGCGGCGTAGTGGAGCGGAGTTTGTTCTTTATCATTCCTGATGTCCACATAGTCCATTTTTTTAAGAAGAATTTTGACAATGTTTTCATCACCATTCATGCAAGCAAGGTGTAGAGGTGTTTCCCCAAGGTGATTTTGAGCAATGGGGTTAGCTCCGGCTTCTAATAGGTTGTAAATCCATTCCAAGTGACCCTGACTGACTGCAAGATGAAGTGGAGTGTTTCCCTGAAAATCATGCGCTTCAAGGAATTCGGGAATCAACACCTCTGGAATTAAGTCTATGTGATCATTCCAAACCGAGACATGTAACGGAGTCCATTCTCCAGTTGCCCTAAGGGCTTGTGTTATTCCATTGGTTTCTAAGTAGGCCTGAGAATCAAATGTGGCATATTGTTTGAAATATTTTTGGCCTGTTTTGGTGTATTGGAACATGACGAGATCAATGCCTGTGAGATCTCCAAGTTTTTGGTAAAAAACTTCAAGCATGAGCATCACTTCTCTATGTTTCGGAGAATAGTGACCACTTTTATTCGATAGCTCTTTAATGATTCCATCTTCGGCCTTTAACTCTCCCGCACTAATCACTTCTCCACCAGCAAATTCACTGGAATGATGAATCTTATACTTAATATGGCTGTTGACATAAACTTCGCCGTCCAGGCCCACCGTGAAGATCGCGAGTCCCGGTTCATCCGAGTGAAGAGAAAAACTTTCACCTGTATCGAAGGGAAGATCATTGAGATAACACATGCCATTTTCGAAGTTGAGCCGATGTTCCACACGCTCTTGATCAGTCAAAAAGTACTCAACTTGATTTTCAAAAGGAGCAAATTGGTTTAACAGGGGATCGTATTCAACAGTTTCCAAATAGATGAAGTAGTTGGGAATATCCGATGCTAACCAAGTGTCAATGTGAACTTTGACTTCAGGGCCGATTCTATGAAGAGGGTCCAAATATTCAAACCAATAGGAATCATTCATATGGGCACTCATGGGCACGATTCCTTGATCGTGTAGCTCAGGTTGAGTGGCCCGATCGTCCATGACATCGGGAAGAGCATTTAAGTAAGCCAGTTTGCATTCGGCTTGGTGTCTTAATTCCATCCATTCTTCCGTGTCCGGGATGGCTTTTTGTAAAGATTCTAATGCGCTAACCCTTTGGTCAAAATAGTGGTGTGGGAATTGTAAAAACTCATGAACTGTCTGCTTAAATTCTCTGCTCTCGTGGTAGGCTTGTAAAGCTTGAACGAGATCTTCTGGTGCATTTTGCGACTCTGACACTGTTATCAGTTTCATTTCTGATGGAGTAATTTTTGAAACTTCAAGACATGAGACTTGACAAGTAATTAGTACAAAAATGGCAAAAAAGAAAACAGAGATGGTTTTTCTCATAAAAACCTTAATTAATTTTTGTTGTTAGTGTTATTAGTTATACTTATTGTAAACACAATCTCTTGTAATTGACCGAACTCCATTATAAACAATCTCTGAAAAAAATCCAACTGACTTTTTATTTTTACCGTGAAGCGAGTTAGTCCTCATGGACCCCCATCGGGAAATAACCACATCCTGTCCATCCTGACCATCCTTTTATCCTGTTATCCCTCTAAGGATGGACAGGATATCTATATATATTTTTTTTTAAACATGTTAAACGACATTTAATAAAATATTTCTCTTCCAATAATTTGTTGCAAAAGAGTATTTTGTTTCTTCGTAGAAACCAAAAAAAATGGAGAATTTTATGAGTTTCGACCCTCTAACATCAACGAATGCAGAGCTTTTTTCAGTCATTTTGGGCCATACTGACCCATCGGAAGCTTTAAACATCTCTCAGGTATGTAGTGGCTGGGCAGCACATATGCGTACCGACGAAACCCTTAAAATGTTATGGGGATCGGTTAAATGCCTTTATGGTAAACATCGCCGTAAAGAATATAACTGCACAATCCAAAATTTTACCGATCACAAAGTTGACGTAAATCCGGTGTATTCAAAAGGAGCGAAAAAATTTACATTCCTAGTCAAATTCGATGACCACAGTCTTAGATTAAGTTCAGAGACTCTGGTGACAGAAGAGGATTTGAAATCAAAAAGTGAAGATATCGCCTTAACTTATACAGGATGTTTCTTTAACACCAAAAAAATCGTCATCAAAGAAGTCGTTTCAAATATATTTGAACTCTTTGTATGTGACCAAAAAGGGAAAGTTCAAACACTCTATATTGATCCCTCCAAAGAATTCAAAGTTTTGGATGAACTATACTATGAAATGGATCAGACACTTCCCATTCGCATGGATGAAGAGTGTGTTTCCCTGTTATTCAATCAATTTATTAAAGAGCACCCTCTTGATCATTACCGTTGTATTTACTCAGACCATGGCATTGTTATAGAAGGTTGCCAAGAAGGGGATGATGATGAGTTATACTATTGTCCTGCAGGAAAAAGTGAATTCATTAAGATAAATCCCCCCTACAAAATTAAAAATATGGCAGCTATCATCAAAATAAATAACCAATTGGTTGCTGATGGGCTAAAGATTGTAAAAGAAGAAGAACATGGGATGTTTTCTTCGATTAAGAATTCATTGTATAATAAATTTGTCGCACCGGTTGTCATTGCAGGT
>JAAKFL010000182.1 GCA_011065065.1 Chlamydiota bacterium
AAGCACTAGGATATTGACAAGTCCACTTTCGAGGTGATCTACGTGATGTTTATAGATCTCAGTCAAAGATATTTCAAGAGTTAAAAGAAGCGCGAGGAGAGGCGCAGAGAAAACAAGGGGTGATGAGGTGGTTAGTGGAAGCATATTTAGCTTGTTTTCGGGTGTTATTGGAGCGAGCATCGCGATAGAGAAGTTTAACCGCTTTTCTTAGGGAAAAGACATATCTCTGCGCCTCTGCGCTCCCTGCAACCCTGCGTTTCTTTTTCTTATAAGTCGCTTTTTGTGCTGATATTTCAGGTGTAAGTTATTAACATTCTAATATCAAGACAAGTGAGGTTGACGCCTATGCGATAAAACGCGTTTAATCAGATAAAGGGATCTCTAACAACTCGATTGGTTGGATTGATTCTGGGACCCGCTCCTGCACCTCTTCCGTGACAGCGACCAATCTCTTGGCTCGAATCAAGGCTTTTTGGAGTGAAAGCCTTGGCCGATTTTCATCCACGACAAAGAGATTCTCCTTGCCCACTGCTTTCACGGTTCCCGAACTGCTCAACACTTCCCACGTGGAATAAGTAATTCCACAAAGCAGAAGGTGTCTTCCCGATTCTCGAAGGTACTGATTCAAATGCTGAATGGCCAAACAGGCTGTGGCATCTATATCGCGAGCATTTTTTAACCTTAAAATGATCACCCGTAACTCATCATTTTTCGTGATCGATTTAAGAGTCTTTTGGAAAAGATCTGCCGCTCCAAAAAATAGTTCACCTTGCACGTTAATGACTCGAATTTTTCCTTTGCCTTGACTTGTGGCTCGATGAGTCGAATCAATTTGCCCAGTTTCGTCATAACTGCATTCTACAAAATAAGGCACTGCGGCTTTGGATAGGTAAAATGTGACGGACAGGACCACTCCGACATAAAAAGCGACGTCTAATCCAAAAAACAGGGTCGCTAAAATTGTCGTAACAAGAACCAATGCATCCGCTCTTGTCGATTTTATACACAAGAGCATATGCTGGAAGTTCACAATTCTTGCGGAGGCTATGAGAAGGATGGCAGAGAGCGCAGTCAACGGTATCCTCTGCACAAAATAGCCAAACACAAACATAATGAACCCCACAGAAAACGCGCTGAAAACTCCGGCAAAATGCGTTTGTCCTCCGTTCCGATAAAGAAGATGACTCCGCGCAATACTCCCAGACGAAGGAAGAGCTCCGATAAAAGACGAGAATAAATTTGCCAAACTCAGTCCCAAAATTTCCTGGTTTACAGACAATGGCTGACCAGAAGAGGCTGTAATCGATTTCGCCACTAATGTGGTCTCCACTGACGTCAACAACGCAATGGCAAACGCAATCGAAATCAGCTCATTCATAATCGAAAAATCAAACGTGGGAAAGCCAATTTTTGGGAAAATGTCGTGTAATGTCCCGGTATCCCCTAACAAAATGACGTTGCTATTTAACGCTCCTGTATCACCAAATAAACCCCAGTCAGAATAGGTGGACATTCCAAAAAAGTGCACCACAACTCCGGCCAACACTAAAACAATCACCGCTCCCGGAAACTTCTTATAGCGGCTTAAAGCCACCAGCATGCATAAGCTCCCCAACCCAATCAAAGCGGTCGGCCAATGAATTTGTCCTAGGCTAGAGACAAGATAGGCGATTTTACTAAACAGTGAAGAGGGGCCTTGCAAAGGAGAAATCCCTAAAAAGATAAACAGCTGATTGACCACTAAAGCCAGTGCTGTTCCTCCTAAATACCCCACCACGACCGAATGGCTGACAAATTGTGTCAATTTACCCAGCTTCAAAAAAGCCGCTGCCGCTTGGAACAAGGCAATCAAAAAGGTGAGCTGAGTCAATATCTGCAAAGCAATGAGCTCCCGTTCCGGCCCCATCACATCACGAAAGTTCGAATAGAGAATACTAGCCGTCCCAAATTGAACAAGAATGGCAATCGTATTGTTCGGACCAACGATTAAATGGCGGCAAGACCCAAAAAGCGAGGCAATAATCGCAGAATAAATCGCTGCAAAAAGACCGCAACTCAAAGGAAGCCCCGCAACCAAGGCAAACGCCATCGCTTGAGGAACTGTGACAAAAGCCACTCCGAGACCCGCAAAAAAGTCCGATCGCAGCTTTTCCCATGTATACCCCTGAATATCCTGCCGAATGGAGGCAAAGGAGATATCATCGCCTATATTTTGATACCGAAAACCCATAATTTTAAGATATAGCAACTTTTAAGTTATTAAAAACATTATTATAACAGGTATTCGTAATATATTCAATCAATTTATAGTTTTTATTTAATACGAAATCGGCTACAATTTTCTTTATGAACCTATCTCAATAAATGCTTTTAAGATAGGTTTTTATGGATCTTTTGGCCTGTTTCGCTGAAATTTTGAGCTCAACTGGATACAGTTGGGCGAAAAATTTCAGCGAAACAGGCCAAAAGAGGCGAAAAAGCTATCAAAATGATTTATTGAGATAAGTTCATTATGACTACACGGAAACCAAAATTAGCCCTAGTAGGGCGTCCAAATGTCGGAAAGTCGGCCCTTTTTAACCGGATTTCGCATCGGAGACTTGCCATTGTCGATGAAGCGGAAGGAATCACTCGCGATCGTCTTTATGCGGATGCGGAGCTATTTGGATTTGATTTTGAGGTGATTGACACCGGTGGAATCGACCCCCAGTCGAAAGCTATTTTCAACGAAGAGATCAAACGGCAGGCTGAAATTGCCATTGAAGAAGCCGATTCTCTCATTATGGTCGTGGATAGTCGCATCGGAGTCACCGCTTTGGATATGGAAGTGGCGAAAATACTCCATAAATCCAACAAACCACTGTGTGTCGCGATCAATAAAGTCGACAACGTCGATCAAGATATTGATATTTACACATATTACCAAATGGGAATCGAGAGGATCGTTCCGGTATCTGCGGAACATGGACATCAAATTGCGGAACTTTTGGAAATCGCTTTTCAAGATTTTGACAAAACGCAGGAGCTTGTTGAAGAGCCAGAAGGGATCAAAGTCGCTATAGTGGGAAAACCGAACGTCGGAAAATCATCATTATTGAACACCATATTGGAAGAGGAACGCTGTTGTGTCAGTCCGATTGCAGGTACCACACGCGATAGTATCGATGCAAAAATCAATTTAGATGGTGACGATTTTGTTCTCATAGACACTGCAGGAATACGTCGTAAAGGCGCTGAGCATGAAGTGGTCGACAAATTTGCCGCGATACGGACTAAGAAAGCCATTGAAAGGTCTGATGTCTGTTTATTGATGCTGGATGCTCGTGAAGGCATTTCAGCGATGGACAAGAAGATTGCTAACCTCATCGAAGAAAAAGGGAAGGGGTGCATCATTCTGATCAACAAGTGGGACCTTTTCAAGGGAGTGCAAATGGAGCATTATCTGCGAGCTGTACGCGATGAAGTTCCCTTTTTGGCTCACTGCCCAGCCCTGTTTATTTCTGCGTTAACAGGCCGCAATCTCGACAAGATTTTTGTTCTTGTTAAGGAGGTGTATGCGAATGCTCATATGAGAATTACCACACACCAACTCAATAACTTTTTAGCTGATGCGATGCAGAGGAATCATCCTCCGATGATCACAGGAAAGAGGCTTCGAATTTATTACATGGCGCAGGTGGGCGCGGCGCCTCCGACATTTGTCATGTTTGTCAATTACCCCAAACTCATGACGGGTTTTTACAAAAAGTATCTCTACAATCAGTTCCGGAAGCAGTACAAATTTACCGGTGTTCCCATTCCTTTCTATCTGAAGGGGAAGAAAAAGGGGAAAGGCGAAGCCCGCGAATCGAGTCAGCATTCTTAGAAATAACCACATCCTGTCCATCCTGACAATCCTTTTATCCTGTTTTTTTTAGCACAGGATAACAGGATAAAAAGGATAGTAAGGATGGACAGGATGTGGTTATTTCCCATTATAAACGCTATAATATCAATAAATTAAGCATTAAAAATTTATTTAAATTAATTAAATAATTTGTTATAATAAGTTAAAACAAATAGAGTTTTTTTATTATGCGAA
>JAAKFL010000183.1 GCA_011065065.1 Chlamydiota bacterium
AACACCTAGAAGACATAACGGGATGCTTGTCCATACGACACGATATCGCGGTTGCGAGCCATTAAACACAATACCCACTAAAGAGATAGAACAGTGTAAATGGTATCAACCGGCTGATTTTGTATCGACTTATTTAAATGACGAAAAGTTTTCATTTCCCAGTATTCTTTTGGTTTTCAAACACCTTAGAGATTCACAAATGAGGGAACTTCGTTGGGACAAAGAGATTCAGAAATTATACAATGGACTCAAAGATGATCTTGGGAAAGACATTGATGACCTTTTATTTGACCTGTGCTTTTTAGAGAAAGTAAAAATTTTAGGGTTCATGAAAAAAGAATTTAAGGCTCTAATCCAGGACGCTGCAAATCTTGCGCATGATTATTTGGATTATTCAGTTGTATAATTAAATAAGTTCATTTTTTAGGCCCCGACTGGGGCCTACAATTCTAATCATGTTTAACCCGAAGTAAGCATATTTTAAATTTATTAAGATATTCTTTAAGAAATCTTAATAATAAATTAATTTGTATATTTCTATTCATATATTGTATAATTTAAATAAATTATTAAATAATGGGGTAATTATGTTCTCTTTTTCTGTTACAAAAAAACTGTTTTTTACTTTGTGTGTTTCTTTCGGGTTCCTCGCGATATCCGACATCTATTCAGACGAACTTCACACTATCACCAAAACATTTCAATTTAATGACTCGCTTGCTCCCGGAGGTCAAGTTTTTGCCTTTATGATCGACGATGATGAGAAGTCAATCTGGTACACATCAAGTGTTAAAGCTAAAGAAATTTTATCTGGAGACCCAATTAACTTTAAGATCCATCCTGGACTCGGAAGTGGTTTTTCCCCTGATCCCGGAGAGCTGGCACCTCATGTCAGTTTTGCTCATGTGGAATTGGTCAACAGTCGTCAAGGACTTTCTTTTGAAGCTGCTTTTGTGGGAAAAAATAAAGGATTAAAGACAATTCAGAAAATTTTTTGGGAAAAGAGACTCAATCTGGCTCAAGACAGCAAAGGGCCCTATGGCGATATGACACAATATCTCGATCATGAGCGCCGCTATTTCGAATTGTCAAACGGAGAGATTTATGAAATAGATCCCTCTATTGATTACAAAGTATCCGATCAAGTGACCTTTATCAGCTGGAAAGATGAGGAGCATGATGATGATATAATTGAAATCTACCCCTTCGATATGTCTTTTCCACTCACCCAAGAATATGGGGTCAAAAAAGGGGGAAATAAAATTGTTCCCCTCACGTGGCTCGCCAAAACTGCTGATCTAGTTCCCGTTTCAAACATTCGCTACCATGGCGAAAACGCAATAGTGATAAACAATCAAGACAGCAAATGGCACATGAGTTCTTCTCATTTGGACACCCTCAAAAAATGGAATAAAGGGGATCGGCTTGTAGTCATTCATCACGAAATTCCCATCATCGATGGTTATGCATGTGATCTTTTTTACACGTTGTTGTCCATCCAAGAGCCAAGTTTCAAGTATACTCAGGAGTTTAAAAACTCGGGCGAGTTCAATGATGAAATAAGAAAATGGAATTTTCTTCATGGCCATCTGATGAATGTCACAAAGGGTGAGTCTGTCTTTTTGTGGAGATTCAAAAAAAGATAAGACAAGGTGGGACAATTGCATCGTCTGATTAACAGTGCGGAATCTTATTCTTTATAATCATCCGCTTCTTCCAAAATTGCTATAGTTGGCTGATAGGTTACCGCAGGCACCGGTTCGGCTGCTTCTGTCGGATTTGCCAATTTGATCCCGGTAAATCCAAGAAAGGCCAAAGACATCAAGCCGCTCATGACAAAGGTGATTCCCATTCCTTTGAGGTGAGGAATCACATTGGAAACAAGAATTTTTTCCCGAATGGCTGCAATCAACGCAATGGCTAACCACCAACCCATTCCGGCTCCGAATACATACACAAGATTCGGGAGAAATGGATATTCACGTGTCACAGCAAAAAGACAGGCACCTAAGATGGCGCAATTCACTGTAATCAACGGAAGATAAATCCCTAAAGACATGTAAAGGGCGGGTAGGTATTTTTCGATCACAATCTCTAATACTTGAACAAATCCGGCAATGACAGAGATAAAAATCAAGAATTGTAAAAATCCTAGGTTAATTCCTGTGGTGTCTAATCCCAAATAACTCAGCCACGATAAAGCATCAGGTCCGGTAATATACGCTTGGACACACCAATTGAGAGTCCCCGCGACTGTGAGAACAAAGACCACCGCCATCCCCAGGCCATTAGCCGTTTTCAGTTTTGTTGAACATGCAAGGTATGTACACATCCCGAGGAAGTTGGCCAGGATAAAATTCTCAATAAAGATCGACTGTACTAATAGCCCCAATAGATTGATGGGCTCGTAAGGTCCCATAAACATAAATTACTCCTCTTGCGGTATCGTGGCTTTTGAAAGCCAAATAAACAATCCAATGATGAAAAATGCCGCAGGCGGACTCACCATTAATCCGAAATTTTCATAGGCATTTGGTTGCACTGCGGACGCATACCAAGCTTCAGGCACCACTTGGATTCCAAACAATTGCCCAAATCCAAAGAATTCTCGGATAGCACCCACCATGAGCAACACCATGCTGTATCCCAAACCGGCTCCCATTCCATCAAGAAACGCTGGCCAAGGGGCCACATTTTTCGCCATCCCTTCACATCGTCCCATCACAAGACAGTTGGTGATGATCAATCCGACAAAGACCGTCATCAATTTCCAAATTCCAAAAAAGTAGGCTTGAAGAAATTGGTCGATAATGATCACAAACACAGAGATGATAGCCAGCTGCGTGATCATCCGGACACTCGGAGGCGTCTTATGCCTCAGAAATGAGACAAAAAAACAGGAAAATGAGGTCACAAATGTCACTGAAAGTCCCATTGTCAGAGCCACAGAAAGTCGGTTAGTGATGGCTAATGCCGAACAAATCCCCAAAATAGCCACCAGGACCTGGTTGCTATTCCAAATTTGATCCGTCAGGTAGTGCATATTTCCTTTTTGCATCAGCGCTCTCCCTTGTTTTCCACATATTTCCGATGGAGTTTCATCAGAAAAGGGCGGTAGGGAGCTAAGACGTCTTGGAATGCAGCAGACACTCCATTTCCAGTCAACGTCGCTCCAGGAATTCCATCAATTGAACTTTTTGCTTTGGGCTTATCTCCCATGACACTCTCCACATCCCCTTTGATGACAGTGAGCCCTAAAGGTGCTGTCTTGAAATCGGTTGTGCCATCGGGACTCTCTTCAAAAATCTTTTTCCCGTGAAACTGTGCTTGCCATTGAGGTTCGGTTATGACAGCTCCGAGACCTGGTGTCTCTTTTTGGTCATACCAGGAAATGCCGATCACTGTGTCTCCATCATTGGAGATGGCAAGATATCCATAAATGGCATCCCAAAGTCCGTATCCGTTGATGAGAATGACATACCCGATCGGCGATTCATCATGTTCTTTGTCTCCGGTCGGGTTGGGAAGGATTTCATAAACCAACATGTAGGGAAGCGTGTAATAACCACGTTTGCGGTTTTCGTTGATGTAATCATGTTCATTGATATCGGCTTCTTTAAACGAGACAAGGTCACCATCTTTAGTCACCAGCATCGGATGGAGTCGGTGTTGATAGACATCGAAAAGTTCTGTGCGGTCAGGGTACTCAAGAGCTTCAGAAGGGACCAGTTGGACTCCTTTTTCTAAATGAGCGGAAATGAATTCTCCCGCTTTATCCACTTGAAAGTAACCACTGGGATTTAAGATGCGCGCGGCCATTAACATCTGTTTACTTCGATCGAGCTCGCGGGCAATCTCTTGTGGTTCGCGAAGAGCGCTAGCTAAAATAGACAGAATAAGCGCGCAAATAAAGCTTAAGATCACAATAAAGGAAATGACTTGGACATTACTAGGCTGTGACTGGGACACGGCGTCTTCTCCTCCTGTAGTTCAGAACAACATAGTAATCAATGAG
>JAAKFL010000184.1 GCA_011065065.1 Chlamydiota bacterium
TAAGGCCTGGCGATCAAGTTGAGGGAATGACTGAAAGTGAAACGATTGCCACAGTAACGACAATCGCTCGTATTCAGGCAAATTTTTGGGATAATGATCTCCTAGAAAAATTGAGCTGGATGCCCATCACAAATGCTGTTGAGTTGGATTATAAAGGAAAATGGGAATCTTTTGTCCAGCATTTTGGTCATTTTACAGATGAAAAAGGACTTCGAGTAGGAGTGAAAGTTGGTCAATATTCTGAATGGCTTGAGAAAGAAATTGAAAGTCGCCCAAAAACAATTGTCCATGCTGACTTAAGAGCAGACAATTTGTTATTTGGTCCTCCAGGAACTAGAGAAGAAGTCGTGATTCTTGATTGGCAGATTGCGATGAGAAGTATGGGGGCTTTTGATGTCGCCAGATTGATGGCCGGAAGCGAGCCAATTAAAGAACGAAAGGGGCATCATATGGAAGTTGTCCGTTGTTGGCACAGTACTTTGCTTGAACACGGTGTTGAAGATTACCCATGGGAAGAAGCCCTTTATGACTTCAGATTGGGTGCTTTGGCCACTTTGTTTTATCCCGTTCATTTTCATACCTCCCTGATCGGTGTAACAGGTCGCGACCTTGAGTTAATCAGAGTCATTATTCATCGGGCCTTCTCATGCGCGGTTGAGGTAGACGCCATCTCTGTTTTACCGCAATCTTAGTCCATTGATTTTTATCAAAACATTTGCTATAATAAACCCTAATTATGAACAAAATTGAAATTTACGAAAAACCACCACAAGATTTTACAATTCAAGTTGAGGTTGTTGCGGTATACTTCACTGTGGGTAACGAAGCCTTATTTCTTCAGCGATCTGGATCTGAAAGGGGAACCTGGGGTGTCCCTGCCGGAAAGCTGGAAAAGGACGAAATTTTGGTTGCTGGAATCAAAAGAGAACTTTATGAAGAAACATCAATCATAGCATCTGAAGATCATTTTTTATCTTGTGGACAGCTTTATATCCGCAAACCACACGTCGAATACATTTACCATATGTTTTCAATGGATTTGTCCTCAAAGCCCGTGGTTAAGCTATCAGAGGAACACCTTGATTACGGCTGGTTCTCATCAGAAAAAGTGGAACAACTTCCTTTGATGACCGGGGCACTTGAAGCGTTTCGATTTTTTAAGAATTTTTTGGGAGCTTGATTTCCAGATCTTCTTCGCCGGGGAGATGAAGCCACATCCTCCTAAGGCGATTTTCGCAGTCAAATTTCAATTCAAATTCGACCCAACCCTGCTTGAAATAGTAAGAAAAAAGAGTCTTGTCTTGAAAGTGATCTGTGCGGAATGGGTGGGCAAAAAACCGCTCCACTTCTTCCCGCCTCATATACTTTTCGAGATTTTGAGGCAGACAAGATCCACTGCTAAGAAACTCCAGAAACGACTCAAAATTGAGCGCATTAGTGATATCTAAGCCTAAATCAAGCCCCACCTCTTCCGGCATTGAAAACGGATACCGAATGCGGTTGTAACCTAATTGAATATGATTTTTCAATCTGTTATAAGCCTTCATACAAGAAGAACCATTTTATATTCAAAACTCAATTTTACCAAATATTAAATATAAATATCAATATTAAAATTATTAATATAATAGTGCATTGTTCTAAGTATCAATATTTGGTGTTAGAGGAAAATTCTTCCTTGTGGACCGTTACCTTTTTTGTTAAGATGCTGAATTTACAATTTGGGGCCTAATATGCTAGCTATCTTCCTAGATCAGGAGACAACAGGTTTAGATTCGCTCAGGCATCGCACGATTGATATCGCCTTTAAAATTATTGACGTGTCAACAGATGAGGAGCTTGCTTCATACGAAAGTATCGTCAGTCAACCAATTGAAGTGTGGCAGAAGCATGATCCTACGAGTATCCAGGTGAATGGTTTTAAATGGGACGATCTACAAAAGGGGAAAGATCCCAATTTTGTTTCCAATGAAGTGAAAGAGCTTTTTATCAAGTCAGGAATCAAAAGAGGCAAGGCAGTATTTATCTGCCAGAACCCTTCATTTGATCGTGCTTTTTTCAATCATTTGATTCCCGTTGATGAGCAGGAGCGTTTGAATTGGCCCTATCACTGGCTAGATCTGGCTTCGATGTATTGGGCTGTGAGAATGAATCATTCTTCTTCCTCTAGCTTCCCAGAAGAGATTCCGTTGTCAAAAGACAATATCGCCAAATTCTATGGGTTGCCTCCAGAAAAAAAACCACACAAAGCCATGAATGGTGTTGACCATCTCGTTTTGTGTTACAAAGCTCTGTTTAAAAAATAAAAAGACGCGAATGAATATTCGCGTCTTTTAGAAATCGATTAAGATTCTTTCTTTTTTTTCTTCGCACAACCCCAGAACCAATCAAGTGAAAAGCATCCTGGTCCAAAAGCAAAGATAACCAGAACCGCGAAAAGATAAGTAAATGGCTCTGTTTTCATGAATTCTTGGAAGTTACCAAAGATGTTCATGAGAGCACTTTTATCATCTGTTGCATAAGCTGTGCACAAGACAATAATTAAAGGAATCGAAGCCAAACGTGACCAGAGTCCCAACAATATTAAACCTCCACCAATAGTTTCCGTAAAGGCTACGAGCCATGCGGCTAAAACTGGATAGGGAATATCAAGCGAGCTAAAAAACTCGATGACTTTTCCCATATCACCAAATTTACCAACTCCTGCCTGGATAAATAATAATCCCCAAATCACACGAATCAATAAAAGAAGAGGGGATTGAAACCAACTACATAACCATGAAAACCACGAGTGTTTTACTGGTGTACAATGACTATCCATATGTCCTAAACCTCCGTCTAGTAAGAACAATATCTTATAGTTGCAAAATAGCAAATTTTTGATTTATACCCAAATAACTTTAAGAATTGGGGTATATATCAACGTCTAAGTCGTGCAATGCAAGATATTTCGACTAGGGCATCAAGCGGAAGTCTCGAAACCTCAACAGTTTGCCTTGCAGGAGGGGTGTCGTGAGCAAATCGTTTGCTGTAGAGATCGTTCAAAATACCAAAATCGGATAGATTTTTCATAAACACTTCTACACGAACAACATCAGTAAAATCGAGTCCCACTTCGCGTAAGATGGCTTCGATATTGATCAAAACTTGTTCTCCTTGTCCTTTGATGTCATCGGATTCGATTTTTCCTGTGTTTGGGTCGATAGGGAGCTGTCCCGAGACGAACAGGTATGTGCCATCTTGGATGGCTTGCGAATAGGGACCGATGGCTTTTGGTGCGTTATCCGTTTTCAGTGATTGGATTTGTGGCATGTGTTTTCTCCTTTTTGTTATCTTATATGATGCAAATAAATCCTGGCCAAGATATTTTTTACTTATGGTGCGTTTTCTTGGAATCATTTTGTTGCTGTTCTTGACCTCATGTGGTCCTCAGTCTCTTGAAGATTATCGGAGGGAGGGGCGTGAGTCTGTGCGTGCATTGACAAATGAGCTGCGTCAGATACAAACGCGACAAGATTTGGTAGCAGCGGCTCCGCTTCTTAAAAAGCAATTCAACCGCATAGTCGATCTGATGATTGCTGCTCGTGAGACTTACGAAAGTCACCCGGGAATGGATTCGATGGGATTGAGTGAAGAGGACCATGAATATAGCAATCAGTTGCGTGTGGAAATTGAACGGATATCGCGGATTGAGGGGGCGGAGAAATTATTGGCGAAGTGTCAAGAGGAGGCTCTGAACCGATTGCATGTGCACCAACAACGTATTCTTAAGGCAAAGAATACCAGACACAGATGATTCGCGTAAGTCTTTTCTTTGAGTGAGCAGGCTTGCCCTTACAATTTAACACATCTTTTGATTGACAACAAAAAATCACCACAGAGATCACCGAGACACAGAGTTGAGAAATTAAATAAGGAGAATTTTACACCATAAATTTTTCGTGAATTTTCCATGATAAATATAAATAATTGA
>JAAKFL010000185.1 GCA_011065065.1 Chlamydiota bacterium
AATAAAAAGAAGATGGAGTAGGACCCTATTATTTAACCGCGAAGCGAGCCAGTCCTCATGGACCCCTATCGGGAAATAACCACATCCTGTCCATCCTGACTATCCTTTTATCCTGTTTTTTTTAGCACAGGAAAACAAGATAAAAAGGATTGTAAGGATGGACAGGATTTTTTATGGATTTTGTTATTTAGGAGATCGCGATCTTCGCGGTTAAATTTTAAAGCCGCTTCTGCAGCGAAATCTCCATATATGCTATGAGACAGTCATGATCCAAAGTATCAAAGACATCCTAGCATACCCCGGCGTGACAAGAAGGGTTTCTCAGTCTAAAACTGCTGACTATCTTTTTCGAAAGGGTGTTGGAGCTGTTGGGGTTAAATCCATGATGACTGAAATGAGAGCGGAGCGCGAGGAGCTCACATTTCGGCTTGAAAAGAGGCTCAGTCATCAAATCTCCCCCGATTCCTTTCAGATCATATCTCAAAAGTTGGCCCGGCAAATCTACACGCACATAAAAGAGGAAAAGAAGGGGAGTAAATCGAGTTGGATTGTCTTGACAGCTAAGTGCTTGCCCGATGATGCATTCAAGGAACTTGTTGAAGATTATGTGGAATTGGTGTTTTACCAGATCCTCGGAGGAATTGCTCTTGAGGTAGACTCCCATAAAGACAATAGCCATCTCGTCACGGACCTTTTTCAGAATATTGTTGATGTTCTTCGTGAAGAGATGTTTGGGACGGAAGAAACCATGGGGTTTCTCGATAAAATTGAGGAATTAAGGGATCATTCCCATAAGGAAGTGTATAAAAAGAAAGAGATTTTGGAAATCTTTAAACCTTTTCTTTCGCGGATCTTTGCGATGCTGGGGTATCACGAGCCTGACAATCTTCCCTTGCCGCGGTTTTGCGCCCTCTGTTGGGATAGAATATTTTATTTGATTTCCAGGCGATTATTTTATTTCTTTTTGCATTTACGTGATTGTGAAATGGGAGAGCGAAAAGATGCTTGGGATTTGAGTGGTTTTCCTGAAGAGGAGGCCCTTGCCTGGCAATGTGATCAATTATCTCAAAAAATCTTCAATTGTCGCGGGACGCTGTTCGATGTCTTTTTTGCGCAAAATAAAGTGGCCCGTAAGTTCAGAAAGCTATTTTCAACAGATGAAGCGAGAAGTGGTTATGATTTAGAAGAATTTCTAGCGGATGGTGTCTCACAATGTTTGCATCATGTGGCGGAACTCGATGAGACCGATCCCATTTGTAAAAAAATTCAGTTCGATTTGGAATGGATAGTCAAATTTGTCTGTCGACAGTTTTTAACGTCTTGCCCCAAGGGAAGCGATCCTCTCTTTGTATCGCAGGTGATCTCGAAATTGACTCAAGATGTTGTGGAGACCAATTACTTTGGACACATCATAAGAAACAGAGTCACGAGTGAAAGCACTTTTTCTGTTACGACAATCGATGAACGTCTTCAATATTATTCCCATTTATCGAATCTTATTATCGAGTTTATATACCCCAATGGCAGTGACGATATGCCTGTGTGGTTTTCTGATCAGGAAGGGGATTTCAAGATATTTAAAGAGCAATTTCCTGTGTTCGTGAAGGATATTGTCGAGGAAGTATCTCTTCCCGAAAAAAGGAATCGCAACTTCGCCCGGATTCTTAGAAAAGTCAATAGTCAATTGAGTAGAACGTTATCTGTTGTTTCTTCATCCAAGCCAAATATCATGAAGGGATTGACCATTGGGCAAAGCAAAAAAGTGTTGGAACAAGAAATCTCAGAAACCATTGATCTCATTGTCCGGACTGTCTGGATGAAAAAGATACAGGCTTTTCAGAATTTTCGGATTCAAATGATAAGCGCCTATTGTGGACAAACAGTTGCCCAAATATTTGAATTCATTTTAGAGATTATGAGAGATGTTATGACGATCATTTTCTTGCTCCCACTATGGATTAGTTTTAGCTTGTGGAATTTTTCAAAGAAATCTCTTTCTCGATCCATGGTGGAAATTATCAGCATGCCGGAACATGAACGTCTCGTTTTACGACAATTGATTAACTTGATTCACACGTTATCGGTGCCACTTCCCGATCGATCAGAGGATGAAATACGTGAAGATTTTAGGAGATCGTTGAATCAAATTCTTGAAGATGTCACTGATGCCACTGGCCAAAATCTTTGGATGGCAGCAGCCGATTATGGGTCCAAAAAAGTCGCTCGCTGGTGCGATCGAGAAATTAATGGATTTTTGCGAGGAGATGATCTATCAAAAGGAGGAGTGTTGAGATCTTTGGAAATATTTACGCAGATACTTGAGCGTCTAGTGCCCTGTCACTCCTAAATCACCCATCAATTTAGGGGTGACAGAGCACGAGGTTGATATATGTGTATTTATACAAATCCAAATTTATTATTTGATTTTCTAAGACATCGGCTTACGCCGTCATCTTCTAGGTCAGTTTGTTTAAGCCATGTGCCGGCTGAAATCTGGGTCGGTATTTTCAATCGGACATCGGTCAAGGATGTGAAAGCGCTTCTATTAGTCTCTAGGAAGTGGAATGTGATGACTCAACAATCTTTTTTATATAAGAGTCATAAGATCACCCAACAAATCTCAAGGGTATTACCATTGCCTATAGGGAAGTGGAATGATTGGGCTCCTCAAATTTTTACGATTCGCTTTAATAAGAGAGGTCCTCGAGTTCATCATCTCGATGGCATTCATGTTTTTAACGCAGCAAATCCAATTCTTTATGATATAGAAAATGATGAGACAGCCGAAGAGATTTGTGAACGTTATTTCAATTTAAAAATATTTGATGAAACATTCAGTGATTTTTCTTATGCCAAGGGTCAAGATGCTGTCTTGGGAGTCCTTTTTCAAAAAAAGATAACACAATCAAGTGGCTCTACTGGAATCCAAATTTCTAAATCATTATGGGGATTAAATGTCCGTTTTCTGAATGATAGGCTCACTGTTCATCAGAAAAAGATTATTTTAGAGGTTCAAAAATATCTTAAAACCGCAATTGTTCCTGTCCTTTCTAGAGACGAATCCAATGGAGAATTAATTGGCCCTATCATTTGCGAAAATTGTCATATCCAATGATGATTTATTCTGTTTAATGTGGTAAAATTTCAGTGTATGAACCTATCTCATTAAATGCTTTTGACATAGGTTTTTATGGATCTTTTGTCCAGTTTAGAGCAAATTTTGAACTCAACTGGAGTCAGTTGAGTGAAAAATTTGCTCTAAACTGGACAAAAGAGGCGAAAAAGCTATCAAAATGATTTATTGAGATAGGTTCATGAGTCAAAAAAAATTTAAAACAGTTGTTTTAGGGTGCCGTACTAACCAATACGAAGGTCAGGCTTTTAAAGATCAACTTGAGGCATTGGGCTATTCACAGGCCTCCAATGGTGAGGAAGCGGATATCTGTATTGTGAATACCTGTACGGTCACGGCTTCTGCGGACAGTCACAGTCGACATGAAATTCGCCAGCTAGTCAAACGGAACCCGAATGCTAAAATCATTGTCACTGGCTGCTATGCAGAACGGGAACCTGATGCTATCAGAGCCATTGACGGGGTTACCGATGTGGTTTCAAATAGTGAAAAAGAAAACCTGGTTGCCTACCTGTTTCCTGAAGAGTCTGTGCCTGAGTTTTCTATAAAAAACTTTGATGCGCATACTCGTGCCTTCGTGAAAGTTCAGGATGGATGCAACTCTTTCTGTACCTACTGCATTATCCCATATGTGCGGGGGAGGTCACACTCTCGGCCTATTGCTGATATTCTAGAAGAAGTTCATGATCTGGTCGCTTCTGGTTATAAGGAAATTGTCTTAACAGGGATCAATATAGGAGATTTTGATGGGGGAGTCGCCAAGGGGGAAAAGCCCCATACGTTAGCGGAGCTCGTCAGACTCGTCGACGAAGTTCCTGGAG
>JAAKFL010000186.1 GCA_011065065.1 Chlamydiota bacterium
GATTTCTTTGAGGAGATCGTCTTCAGAGATTGAGGCATCAAGGTGACGTTTAATCGATTGAATTCCAACCTCTTCACAAGCTTTTGTTTTGCGGCTTACATAAATTCGGGAAGGGCCGTGGTCGCCCATAAGGATCACTGCAAGGCAAGGGGGCCGCCCTTTGAGTTTTGAGATCTCCTTCTTGAGCTCCTGTTGAATATCTTGTGCGATCGCTTTGCCGTCGATAATGGTCATACCGCAAGAATAGAACATCGCTTTTATTGAAGCAATATATCGTTTGACCTCATGTCAAATTTCCGTTATACACTGTATCAGATGTAAAATTTCTCGGAGGTTCACGAAATGAAAATCAAAAGTCTTTTGATCGTGATGTTTTTCCTGTTACCCGCAATGATTTCTGCGGTTTCGCAAGAAGAGTGTAGTCAGGAAGTATTATTTAAATTTTATCCCAAAGGCTTTGTGCTAGAGGTTTTGGATAAACATGATATCCCAAAGGGTAAAGCTCAAAAAATTGCGGACAGTCTCTATGAAGCTGATCAGCAAGTAGTGATGATCATTGGTCAGAAGGCCAGTACCATGAGTCCCAATCCTCTTGAAGATATTAAGGCGGATAAGGAGAGAGCACAGTTATTTCGTGATTCTTTAATGGAAGTCTTCAACGATGTCATGGCCCAGAATGGAGTGACCGATAATGATGATATCAAGGTGATGCTTGATGAAATCCAGCAAATGCGGATGCAGCGCTTTGATCAGTGCAGAAAACAGGGACTTCTTCCTAAAATGCCTTCGGAAAATATTCGAAATTGAAATTTTATGGGTATACGTCTTTTTATTCTTGTGATGTTTTGTTTTGGTGGTCTCTCGGCGCAAGATCCTTGCGCCGAGGGTTTTGAAAAAAATCACTTTCCTCAACAGATCGTTAACAAAATTCTTGAAAGGTTTGAGATTCCTTCCACTGAATGGGTGGGCATCAATCGGGCTCTAGACAGGCAAGTCAAGTTGCTTGAAGTGAAGGTGCAGCAAAAGGCTGCAAAAATGGATCCCAATCCTTTTAATTCACCTGTACTGCATGTTGTTGTGGGAAGGTTGTATCGGGAGACGTTGATCGAGAGCTTTGGTTATGTGATGCGGCAACATGGAGTGAAAAAGACGCGTCAGATTTATGAGATGTATGATGCCATTGTGGATGAGAAGGCGGAGTTGATATGGGAGTGTCGGAGAAAGCGCGGCGATTTCTAGCGCAGATCATCACCAATGTGGTCTTAAAATTTAACCGCGAAGATCGCGAAGATCGCGAAGACGCGCGAAGAAACAGACTAATGTCTAGTTATCTTATCTAAATCGTACAAAATAAATATGTTACAGGCTAAATAACTTTAAATTGAACACATTTATCGTAAGTCACCATGAATTGTTCCACTCTTCGCGTGTCTTCGCGTCCTTCGCGATCTTCGCGGTTAAATTTTAAAGCCACCAAGTGGTGAAATTATTCTCCGCGTACTCTAAGCTTCGTAAAGTAATCCTTCCGCTTCTTCATCTCCCTCTCAAATCCACGCTCCACCGGCTCATAAAACACCGTTCTCTCCATCCCCTCAGGAAAATAATCCTGACCAGAAAATCCCATTGGAGTCTCGTGATCATACTCATATCCCTTCCCATAATCCAATTGCTTCATGAGCTTCGTCGGGGCATTCAAGATGATTTTGGGAGGATCAAAGTGGGTGGTTTCAGCGGCAGCTTGGCGGGAGGCTTTGTAGGCTTTATAAATGGCATTACTTTTGGGAGCTAACGCTAAATAAACGACAACTTCAGCTAAGGCAAGCTCTCCTTCCGGTGACCCCAACATCTGAAATGTATCCCTTGCTGCGATTGCAAGGGAAAGGGCTTGGGGATCGGCAAGTCCTACGTCTTCCGTCGCCATCCGTATCAGCCGTCTTGCAAGGTAAAGAGGGTCTTCTCCTCCTTCCAACATCCTGGAAAACCAGTATAGCGCTGCATCAGGATCAGATCCTCGCACCGATTTGTGAAGGGCGGAGATCAAATTGAAATGTTGGTCTCCATCCCGGTCGTACATGGCGGCTTTTTGATTGAGCAGATGGCTAACTTGCTCGACATCCATGGACTCTTTTGATGAAGAGGTAAGGAGGTTTTCGACGAGATTAAAAAGATAGCGGCCGTCCCCTTGTGCTCGCTGAATCAGCAGCTGTTTGGCGTCAGAAGTTAAGTCAAGGCCTTGTGATTTTTCAAGCAACTGATTCAAAGCGTTTTCTTCCAAAGGTTTCATGGGGATCACGCGCATACGAGAAAGAAGAGCGTTGTTCAGATAGAACGAAGGATTTTCTGTGGTGGCTCCGATCAGATAAATGGTCCCATTCTCAATAAACGGAAGAAACGCATCTTGTTGCGCTTTGTTAAATCGATGAATCTCATCGACAAACAAAAAGACTCCTTGACTGAATAGAGGTTGCGACTGCTCTTCTTTGATGATCTTCTTTAAATCGGCAATGCCACTAAAGACTGCTGACAATTTGATGAATCTCATAGAAAAAGCGCGCGCATAAAGCGACGCCAGTGACGTCTTGCCACATCCAGGTGGCCCCCAAAGTATTAGGGAAATGGGCTTTTGCGAGGTGATGCTCATTTTAATCAGGCCTGTGTCGCTTAATATGTCGTTTTGCCCCACAATCTCATCGAGATTGGATGGGCGCATCTTCTCTGCAAGTGGAAGGTGGTTAGGATTCATCGAGAAAGTACTCCCGTTTAGGATTTCGAGGTAAAAAGATGGCGGGGAGTGTGAACCAAATAAACCCGTAAAGAGCATCAATGAGCGGCATCACCAAAAGGTCTTTAATAATCCAGTCTTGACTGAGCGGAATTCCTTTTTCAAAAAGAGCATAAAGGGGCACTTGGAGGATTGTGGAAATCACCGCAAAAAAGAAGGTCATGATCGGAATTGTCGACAGACTATCTTCAAAAAAATATTGTTTTTGCGAGTAGAGAAGCGAAATCGTCAGGCAATAATTGAGTGCATGAATTCCCAAGTGGTGCTGAGAGGAGAGGAGATCCATAATCAGTCCAGAAATCAGCCCCAACCAAAGACAGGTTTCCAGTGGTTTTTTATAAAAAGTGATCACCAGAAAAGGGGCAAAGTAGGTCAGTTTCCACTGAGGGAACCATGGAGTCAAAAAAAGAATCGGAACCAACGCAAAAAGAAATGCGGTAAACAGCCTGAGATTGATGGTCTTAGTACGCCCCACGAGCCGAAATTATTGCTGGAATCGTTAATAAAATCAGGTAAAGATCCCAAGTAAACGATCGATGGCGAATATAATAGATATCGAATCGAATCCGCTGAGTATAACTGGTGTTGTTGCGACCAGATACTTGCCAAGGACCTGTTAAACCAGGACGAATCGTTAAAAAACGGGCTGCATAAGGACCAAGCTCATTCTTTAATTCATTTTCAGTGACGGGACGGGGTCCAACAACACTGAGATCACCCTTCAGAACATTCCAGAACTGAGGGAGTTCATCGAGCGATGTCTTTCTCAAAAATTTTCCAACCCATGTGATACGAGGGTCACGTTTGAGCTTGTAATGAGTTTTCCATTCTTCTTTCAGTTTGGGATCAGAATTAAGAATTTGCTGAAGACGTTGTTCAGCATCGGGATGCATCGTCCGGAATTTATAGCAGACAAACCGGCAACCACCCCGCCCCACTCGTTCATGTCCAAAAATAATTGCTCCACGTGAGGTGACCTTCACCAACACGGCAAGTAGGAGAAACAAAGGACTCCCTAAAATCATCATAGTCAAACTGAAAAGTAAGTCAAAAATCCTCTTAATCGGAATATGACGCACCGGGTATTCCGTCTTTCTAGTGAATGATAACGTGTCTGTATAATTCATAGTTTCGTGTCTTGATAATATCTATC
>JAAKFL010000187.1 GCA_011065065.1 Chlamydiota bacterium
GATTTACAGTTTGTGTCTAATTCTCATGGAGTGGTCCTCTACTTTGTTCTTCAATTATTTGAACTCTATGCCATTTCTGTCGAATAAAATCGATATTGGGAACTAGCATCTGATCACTATAGTAAAATCGGAGCGCGCTTCTATTGACTCAAAGAGGAAATTCAAGAGCTGTGTCCTTACTGATTGAGTGCCAGATGCTTGATCTCATTTTTCTATATTATGGTGGTTTTTTTATTACATGGATAACTGGATGTCTACGGAGTCATGGGTGAATACTTCGCGGTTTATTTTGACTCCATTTACGTAATTGCTCTACAAGATCGTTTAGCTCCTGAACTAGAGTATTGGACGGCATGATCAATACTTGGTTTATTAAAGAAACGATCAGAATATCGAAAAATGAGATCAAGCATCACGCACTCTCTCAGGAAGGACACGATCGATATGAAAGAAAGATCAGTGTTGTAAGTAAATATAATTCTATTCTCATGACTGCCTTTATTCAAATAATCAATTCAACTTCTCAAAGCTTTCATCCAATAACTTTACAAAGTAAAGATTACGTTAAAAAAATCACTTGTAATTTGATGTAAAATATAAGTCAATATTTTTGGTTCATCCGGCTAAACGGCTCTTTTGTTCGTGAAGGTGTAGTAGTCTCAATTGTGTCCTTCCTGAGAGAGTGCGTGATGCTTGATCTCATTTTTCGATATTCTGATCGTTTCTTTAATAAACCAAGGATTGATCATGCCGTCCAATACTCCAGTTCAGGAGCTAAACGATCTTGGGGAGCAATTTCTTAAATGGCGTCAAGATAACCCTCGGCGACATCACCCACGTCACCTTTGGGATTCAGCTCTGCTTTTAGCCAAAAAACACAGTTTCAAAGATGTCTCTAAGCAAATAGGCTTTGCAGCGGCTTATATTCGTCGCAAGCTAAATAAACGCAAAACACCGATCCTCTCAGAACCGAAGTTTGTTGAGATACAACCTTACCAAGCGGATCCTTTTAAAGTCACTCAAGATGTAAAAGTGAGGATTCAGCAACCGGGAGGGATGATAACGGAATTGTCTTTTCAAGGGGATGTGGAGCAAATCTTTCCATTCATGCACACCTTGTTTCAGGGAGATAGTCAATGATTCAAGTTACTGCCCAATCAAGAATCTTGGCTGCAGTTGAGCCTGTCGACTTTCGAAAGGGAATAGATGGCCTTGCTGGAATATGTCTAAACCATTTAAACCAAGATCCGCTTTGTGGTACCATCTTTTTATTTCGCAATCGAGCCAACACTTCGATTCGAGCTTTGGTTTACGATGGACAAGGATTTTGGTTATGTTCCAAAAGACTCTCGAAAGGAAGGTTTCATTGGTGGCCGAAGAGCTCTCAAATCACAATCAAAATTGATTGTAAAGATCTCCAAACGTTGCTGTGGAATGGAAATCCAATCGCTGCAAAATTTTCCAAAGACTGGAAAAAGGTATTGCTATAAAGAAAGTTTCTTGATATTAATTCTGCCTCATTTTCAATTTGAATGTAGCATGGAAAAACCTGAAAAACTCGAATTCGATGAGAAGCAAATTAAAGCATTGCTTGATCGAATTGAATATCAAAAACTTGAGAGCGATGACTATCCACTTTTCGCAGACCTTATTCGTTCTTTTGGTTGGATTTCTAAGGAGCTGGAAGAAAAGAACCTCACTATTCGACTACTAAGGAGAATTTTTGGATTTAAAACAGAGCGGACCAGCCTCCTTGAAAATTTGCAAAACAGTGAATCAGAGAGTAGCGAAGGTGACCCTGAAACCGACGGGAAGGGCGATGAGAAAGATAAGGATAAGGGAAAGAAGCGGAGTGGGAAGCGATGGTCAGCAAAGGACTACAAAAATGCAATCGTTAATAAAATAGCCCATCACTCTTTAAAGAAAGGCGATCGCTGTCCGGATTGCAAAAGCGGAAATTTACGTATAATCGATCCAGGAAAGGTCTTGAGAATCGTAGGACAGCCATGGTTGCAAGCCCTCATTTATGAAAGAGAAAGATTGCGATGCAATACTTGTGGAAAAACTTTCACAGCCAAGCTGCCAGAAGATCTCGCTAGAGCCTCCAAATATGACAAAACAGCTAAAGCTATTGTTTGCCTTCTCAAGTATCGAGGAGGATTTCCGTTTTATAGGCAGCAGAATCTTCAAAAAATGTTGGAAACTCCCATCTCAGATAGTGTGCTTTGGGAGATGACCAAAGATGTTGCAATGTGCCTTGAGCCCGCTTATAATTCTCTTATCGAAGAAGCATCCAAAGGTGATTGCATTCACAATGATGATACCAAAGCTCGTGTTCTCGATCTGATCAAAGAGAATAAAAATCAAAAAGACGATAAAGCGCGCACGGGGATTTATACGAGTGCCATATTATCTCGATTCCCCGACAAACAAATAGGCCTTTTTTTTACTGGAAGACAGCATGCAGGAGAAAACCTCAACGAGGTCCTGGATAATAGGCCCAAAGACATGCCAACACCCACTCAAATGTGTGATGCTTCTAGCAACAATCGACCTAAAGATCATGAAACTGACGAGGCTAATTGTTTAGCTCATTTGAGAAGAAAGTTTTACGAGATTGCCGGTATATGGCCAACTTACGCATTGCCGATTATCTCCTTTCAGAACGCCATTTTTCGTCACGACCGAATGGCTAAAGAAAAAGAACTCGATGATGAAGCTCGGTTGAAGTGGCATCAAAAAATGAGTGGCCCCGTTATGAAAGATTTGAAAAAATTCTGTAAGAGCCTAATCGATGACAAAAAAACAGAGCCGAATAGCAATCTTGGAAAGGCGATCGCCTACATGAACAATCACTGGAAGGGGTTTACCCTCTTCTTACGAAAACTGGGTGTCCCACTCGATAACAATTCAGATGAAAGATTGATGAAACAGGCGGTTCTTAATAGAAAAAATGGCTTGTTCTTCAAATCAGTAAATGGAGCATTGATCGGGGATATCCTGCTCAGTATGATCGAAACCTGTCAACTAAACGACATCAACCCCTATCCATATCTGATTGCTGTCCAGACATACAAAGAAGAGATTGAAAAAAATCCTTCCCAATGGCTGCCTTGGAATTACCAAGAAACAATGACAAGTTGAGAGCTCCATCGATTTGAATCAGTGCGGGTTAGCAATCTGACCGGAAATGACAGTTTCTTCCTCGTCGTTTAGATGAATTCTATCGATGAGGTCATTCGCGATCTCATCAACCATCTCACGCAATAACGTGCAATATTTTTGATACTCCGGCCACAAAACATCATCCATGATCTTTTTGCTGACACTTACCATGCTCGTTGTATATTTCTGACGGCGATATCGATAAGTATCAAACCCGTTTTTTCTGCATACTGCACCAAACAACTTTTTTCCCATCTGGAGTGGCTTCTTATCTGATATTCAATAGGTTTATCATCGACCCGTTTTTTAAGGCGTTGTTTTGCTAACTCTGCCGCTTCTCGCTCACCCTCTGAGGATGCTCTTTCAATAAGGGCTTCGACTTTCTTTATTTTTTCGTATAGGTCCATGGTTTTCACAGTGGTATTGAAAGAGGAGAGAGACAAGATAACATATCTCCCAATTTGCTGAGAAACATCATTCGATGTATTTGCTGCTTATAAAAGATAAAGACTATGCCCCTGAGGGAGTATCCCCTGTCACGCTCTCTCTCAGGAAGGACACAAAGCTGCGAGATCTCTATCCATACCGGAGAGATCTCTGAAATGCGAATAAAGGATTTGTGCTGTTCCATATTGAATGAGAATTGCAATAGCATTGCTGGGTCCTACAACCAGATGGCTTGAAGACCCAAAAAAAGCTGCGATCATACAGGAAAAAATGGCAGCAAATAAACCCGTAGAAAGAGGAAGTCCCGCAACTAATGCATAGGC
>JAAKFL010000188.1 GCA_011065065.1 Chlamydiota bacterium
CAAAAAGATCTGAAAGTGAAGCACTTGCAGAGGATTTAAAGAAGCTTCAACGAATGCTCAATCATTACAAAAAGTCCTATGTGGAACGGGATTCGTTGGCCGAGGATGTCTATAAGGAGAATGAGCAGTTAAAAGCTCTTTTGAATAAGGAGCGAGAGGCGTATCAGGCCATTCATATCGACTTGAATGAAAACAGTGAATACATTGGCGAGTTGCAGCAAAAATTGGCCGATCTGAAAGATTCTACAATCTTTTCATCAAAAGATTCAGAAATTCTTTCAAAAGACCTTCAGGCAAAGATTCTGGAACTTCAAGACTCTGAAAGGGAAAGATCTCTTGTCGAGAAGGGATATCAGGAAAAGGAGCAGGAACTTCAAAAGATTCAAACCCAATTAGAGGCTCAGAAGAAAAGCTTTCATGAATTACAAATTGATAATGAAGAGAAGGAGCGTTTGCTCTTAGAGTTTAAGGAGTTACAGGGAAGCTATCAGAAAGTTTACGAAAAAAGGTGTGAGCTTGAAGGAGTGATCCAAGAAGAAAGCAATCAAATCAAGAGTCTGAAAGATAAGAATCAAGAACTTCAAAGTCAGTTGAGTGAGTCACAGGTTCATACTCAACAATTGGAAAAAGGGATTCAATATCTTCGGACATCTCTTGAAGAGACTCAGACAAAAAATAAAGAGCTTCTTGAAAGACCGATAGAATCTGCTGAACAGCAAGCTCGCATAGAAGAATTAGAAGCGGAGATTGGTGAGAAAAAATGCGAGAAACAGGAGCTTAAGGAAGAGATCCAGTTTCTTCGGACCAAAATTGAAAGGTCTAAGAGTTATCGGAATAGTGATGATAACGCTCTCAAATCCGAGCTTCAAAACCAGGAAGATCGCATTGGCGAACTCGAGCTTGAAATTTCCGAAAGAAAGAATGAAAAGAAAAAATTAAAAGAAGCGATTCATAAGCTTGAGAACCAGTTGGAAAAATCTCAGGATGAAAATGATGATTTGAAGCATGAAGTCAAAAGAGTTTCTGGCGAAGACAAAACACTCAGATCTGAGCATCAAAAGCATCAAGACCGCATCTCGGAACTGAAATCGGAAATAGAAAAGACCCAGAGTGAAAGAGACAATCTTGAAGAAAACCGTGAATCTCTTCAGCAACAAGTCGTCGAATTGCGGAAAAAGGAAACTGAATTAGAAGAGTTAATGAAGCGGTCTGCAGAAAAGGAAGAAGAGAGATCGAAACTTGAAGCGGAAATTCAGAAGACTCATGACGAAAAGAAACAACTTGAGGAATCTTGCAAATCTCTTAAGCAACAAGTTGTCGAACTGCAGAGCCAAGTAGAAGAGAAAAAGGCCTTACAAGCAGATCTTGAAGAAAGAGATCGGACCCTTGATGAGCTTGAAACAGAATTAGTTAGCATCAAAGATGATGTTGTGAAGGAAATGGAGTCTGTAAAAAAGCTGGAATTGCAGATTCAAGAAGTTCTCACTGAGCGGAATGAGTTGCTGACTCAGCTTTCAGAAAAACAAAACGTCATCAATAAACAGTCCGAAGTGCTTCTTGTCAAACAAGAGCAAATTCAAACTAATGAGCAGAAAATTCAAGAGGTTCAAAAACAGGTATTAGACTCTGAAGCAGAACGAAAAAAACTTGCAGAAGCAAAGAATGATTTGAAAAGGCAGTTGCATGAGAAAAACTCCGCTTTTGAAGAGAAAAAGAATACTCTCGATTCTAAAGAATCTCAAATCGCTCAGATGAAGTATGAGATGCAAAAACATCGTGACCAAGCTTCTCGCACCCAAGGTCAAGTTGAAGAGCGAGAAGTGGCCTTAAAAACCGCTCAGCAACATATTGCGAAGAAGATGAAAGAGATCACACTAATAAAAGGGACTTTAGAAGAACAAAAAGCTCAAATTAGCCATCAAAGCAACCGGATGGAGACTCTTCAACAAAGAGTCGATAGTCAAGGGCGTGAACTCGAAAATCGGGAAAAAGAAAACCAATTGCTGAAAAACGAGTTGGCTGAGACCAAGCAAAACTTGGAGTCTGACATTCAAACGAAGAATTCTGAAATTGAAAAGCTGCGCAAAGAATTCCATGAATTGAATCAAAAAAATGCTTCGTTGACGATTATTGAAGAGCGTTATCAACAACTTCAAAAAGGGTTTTCACAATTGGGAAGCGTCTTTGAATCACAAACACCTGCACCGCCTCCCTTAGAATCCGTACCCAAGCCGGATGTTGAAGTGGTGAACACAGAACCTGTCCAAGTTAAAGAGAAAAATGAGGACGATTTATTTGCCATGTCCTCTAGCTCACAACGGTATCGTAAATCCTTTTTTGACAATTAAGTCGTAATATGGGGAATCAAGAAAAAAAGGGTGTGGTGGTTTTGGGAGTAGATCCTGGGACTATCATCACGGGATATGGGGTCATTCATCATGAAGGGTCTCGATTTAAGGCTCTGGATTATGGATGCATCAAGCCGCCCACTTCGAAAAAATTAAGCGATCGTTATTGGATTATCTTTTCAGCACTTTTGGATTTATTGGAAAAATATACTCCTGATATGGTGGTTGTGGAAACACAATATGTGAACAAAAATGTTTCAAGTGCCATGAAGTTAGGAATGGCGCGGGGAGGAGTCATCATCGCGGCAAAAAAATATGGGCTCCCCATATACGAATACGCTCCTACAAAAGCAAAATTGGCTGTGACGGGGAATGGATTGGCGAGTAAGGTACAGGTTCAGGCTATGGTACAGAAGCTTTTAAATTTATCACAAATTCCACAGCCAGAGGATGCTGCGGATGCACTTGCCTTGGCTATCTGTCATTTACACAACAATCAAACAGAAGGAAGTGAAATCTAATGTACGCGTATATCCAAGGAAAACTAGTTCATTCCGATCCCTCATTTGTTCTCATAGATGTGAATGGAGTCGGCTATTCCATCCGCATTTCAGTAGGTTGTTTTTCAAATCTTCCCCAAATTGGTGGCCAGCTTCAGCTTTATACCTCATTTATCGTTCGCGAAAATTCACAAACTCTCTATGGATTTATCTCTCCAAAAGAACGAGATGTTTTTGAAGTCTTGATGAATGTCAGTGGTATAGGACCAAAATTAGCCTTGAGTCTTGTCGGACATATGACTCTTACAGATCTTCAAAGTGCCGTGAGTCGTTCCGACTTCCGGGTCATTTCACGAGTTCCGGGAATCGGGAAGAAAACCGCAGAACGATTAGTTGTCGAAATGCGTGACAAACTCCCTAATATGTTTAGCAAAACTCCTTCAGACTACGCTATATCGGTACCATCTGATCCCCGTTCGCAAACTGCCCAAGATATAGCAGGGGCTCTTGTGAATTTAGGATACAAGCAAGTCAAAGCGCAGCAAGCAGCCCAGAAAACTTTGGAAGATTTTTCCGAAACGGAGGATCTCTCTATTCTCATTCGCGAATCCTTAAAGTTGATCAGTTAATCTGAACTTTAGCCATTTTGATCACCATGTCTTCCGAGAGAACAAATCCTCAGCGTGATAATTGTGCTTGGTCATATATAATTATATGACTCGCGCACAATTTTCACCCTGAGAATTTGTTCTCTTTGAAACCCATGGTAATTCAATGACTAAAGTCCAGATAATTTTTCTTTTCAAAAAATAGCTTAACTGCTATGAAAAGTTTTAATTAAATCTTCACAACCTTTGTATTAAGGAGAATAAACCAATGATTAACTCGAGCTTCATGAAGAGGACTTTTGCATTCTTTACCGCTTGTGTTTTATGTACAACACTTTCTTTTGCTGATGAATATTACGGTCGGTGGAATCCAAACTGTTCCGATCCATGCCCACAAGTTCAATGTTGTCCTGATCCATGTGATCCATGTGATCCATGTGATCCATGTGATCCATGTGA
>JAAKFL010000189.1 GCA_011065065.1 Chlamydiota bacterium
GCTGCACCTACGGGGATCTATTTGTTGTTTGAGCAAATAATTTCATCCCCTTTTGCCAGTGAAGATCCGAATAAGACGCTTCAGGATGATGAGCCCGGAGTCGAAGCGTTAGCGAAGTTATCGTTGTGGTACATGAAGGATTACTGGGAGATGGGGCTTCTTCCGTCCATTAAGAACGAAGATCAACTGAAGTTGGACCCGGAGAAGCATTCGGACAAGGAGTGTCAAGAGTACCGCGAGAAGTTGATGGAAGAGGTCAATGACAATCTTGAGAAGTTTGATTTAAAAACTGTCGGTGATTTCAAGAAAGTCTTCATTGGATCCAAAGAGCTTCTTCGTGGTTACATCACAAACTTTACCTAAGACAATTCTACACATCTTTTGATTAACACAAAATTTAATAAATCATTTCAGAGGGCACCGAAACAAATTTAGGATTTTAGTGACTTAAAAATTTAACCGCGAAGATCGCGAAGATCGCGAAGATGCGCGAAGAAACAGATTGATTTTAATTAATCTTTTTCAAAGTCTACTGCGTAAAGAGGTTATGTATAGTAAAACTAATCTTAAAAATGAAAAATATTTATCAATGTAAAATCTGCTCAGTTTTGAAACTTCAAATCGGACACGTCCATCGGAAAATCACTATGAATTGCTCCAGTCTTCGCGCATCTTCGCGATCTTCGCGATCTTCGCGGTTAACTTTCCTAAGAGGCGACGACCGAAACCAACGCAGCAAACACAGCATCGGGCGCCTGGTCCCCATCCACATTCACCAAAACACCTTGTTTCTCATAATACTCGATCAAAGGCTGCGTCTGGTCTTTGTAAACCAGCAAGCGATTACGAACGACCTCTTCGGTATCATCCGATCGTTGAACGAGCTCCCCGCCACACCGATCACAGACTCCATCAACCTTCGGAGGATTATTGTTTTTATGAAACACGCTTCCGCATCCACGACAAGTCAAACGCCCCGTAATCCGCGCCACAATCTCCTCATCGGGGACCTCGAGGTTTAAAGCCAATACCTGTTCGCCAGCTTGCAAACTATCTCGCAAGGCATCCGCCTGGGTCAACCGACGAGGGAACCCATCCAAAATATAACCCCGTTTGCAATCAGGCGCCGCCACGCGGTCAAAGAGCATATCCAGAACCAGCTCATCGGGAACCAGATTTCCGCTATCCATAATCGACTGCACTTTCTTCCCGAGCTCAGTGCCGTTCTTCATATTTTTACGAAAAAGATCTCCAGTGGAGATATGGGGAATTCCGAGTTCTTTAGCTAACCGGGTCGCTTGGGTCCCTTTACCAGATCCGGGAGGACCCAGAAAAATTAAAATTTTCTTTGTATCTTGGGGCATATTTCTGCTCATTTGGTGATTGAATGAGCATTATAGCGGAATGAAGGGAAATGATCCAGATAAGAATTAAAGTCAATTACAACCCAGGTAATTGATATTCTTCTCTTTCAAAGGTTTCTTCTTTAACACGTTGACCTTCATCTTCCAGTCCTTGTGGATCTTTAAATTTATTTATCGACATGAATACATTAAGATTATTTTCAACATATTCCTTATTAAATTTAAACTGAATAATTGTGTTATCACTTTTCAACACTGTAAGCACATAGCCAGGGTCCGTTGTGCTTGCTGACTCTCTTATTAACCAAGCGGGACGTAATGACAAGTCTTTGAGTTGCTTCCAAAGATCAACTACATTATTGCTGATTTTTCCTAATGACATACTTTTAATCGATTCGAAAGTGCTATTCATTGGGTTATTCATTGGTGCCATCCTTACTAGAGCGTTTCCTTGTGTGCGGGCACCACTTTCACTTGATATCATTAGCCTCCCCTGATCTTTTGAGAAATAGATAAGAGGAGGATTTTCAAGAGTATCAATTTCAGAGTCATTGTAAGACTGAATGTCTCCAACGGGGACTTGTTTTATTTGATCACGTGTCGTAGTTGTATGATAAAAACTCACAACCCTGCCAGTTGGTGATTGTCCTACTATATATGTTCCTAAAGCAAGATCATCTGGATCGCATGCGGCTAATGTATCCCTCGCTTTAGTTTCATTCATTACCGGCACAAGCATTGATTCGAAGAACTCACTCTTTGTCAGAGCTGGAGAAGGCGCGCATTTATATTCAATAGGATGTACTTCATAGAATTCTTCCGGAGTAAACGTCAAAGTACCTCCCGTCAACCTCCGAATGATGATGTTGTTTTTATCATCGACCGTACTTAAGACAAATTGACCATTTACCGATCGAGATTGACGGATGATCCAGGTATCTGGTTTCTTACCTTTTAAAATCATCCGCACCTCAGTAGCACTTTTTTTACCGACTGACAGTTTCTGAATCTCACGATACATATTCATGGCTTTCTTCTGATCCGGGTATTTGAATAAATCCTCTTCTGAAAGCTTTTGATCCACAGGGAATTTTTCCCCAAACTTCTCCATGGTATTGATTTCGTCATCAGGAAGTCGTATTTCGTAAACATGTCCATGTTCATCCGTAAAGGCAACTGTATAAAGACCTTCAACCCTAGAAGGTCTCATCACCCATTTGTTCGGTTTCCCTTTTAAAAGCGTAAAGGCTGTTATACGATTGAGATTAGGGAAATGCATCGATACATGTTGTTCAATAAATTCAATCCTCGCTTTCGCTTCAGGAATATTCTCAGCCATTTCATTAACCTTGGCAGAATAGTGTTGACACATGTCCAGTATCTTTTTACGTTCACTAACTTTTCCAAATTTTCCAGCATCTTCATAATTCTTTAATTTCGATTCCATTTTGGTATGGGCCTGCATGAAATCATTAATAAATCCGGGTTCCTCAGCACCAAGGTTTTCAGCGGACGCTTCTAAAATCCTTGTCCTAACTTCAAATGTGTAAGCCTTATAGTCAACTTTAAATTGATTCGCGCGGTCGCTGATAGATTCACCTCCTTTTAAAGGCTCTTTTGCTACTGATCTCAAGTTGGCAAGTGCATGCATGGAAGCAATACAATTTGCAAACGAACAATTTCCGGCCTTTTGAGGTTGTTTTTTGTCAAATCCAATGCGAGTTAAGCCGAGATCATTAAACATTTTACCACCAAATCCCTTAGGTTTCGAAACATCTTCATAGGGTTGAAAACTGAGAAAACCCTCTTTCGTAGTATTGCCTAACAACTTACTTACAAAACTTGAGTCTCCTAGTTTATTTATTAAGATGTCTTCATCGACCTTAAAATAGTAGGTTCCTGATTGATTTTTACTATGAGTATACCCTCTATTTGTCAAAGCCAGTCTACCGTTATGGTAAGTGAAATAAACGGCATGTTGTGGAAAACCGGAAGGAATTAAAACTGGCTGGCCAGTTTCAATCATTCTAATGATCTCTTCACCCGCTTTGACCCAATCCCCGCTATCATGTAATTTCCTAATCTCCTTGACTTGATTGAGAGCGTTCTCCATTGTGGCTTTCATGTCAGGATCATTAAAAACATTTTCACCAAATTGATCAGGAATCTTCAAGTCCTCATTGACTTTGAGAAGAGAACCTGCTGACGCCTCCCACATACGTCCTTCTTTTGAGATTCCGAAAGTGTCATTAATCGGTGAATACCCTTGTAATCCCCAAACATGGCCAAGCAGATTTTTTTCAGCACCTTTTTCCCAGCACTCCTGATCAGGAGGAGAAACACACTTGTTTACAGACTGAAATTCTGCAAGGGATTCATAAACTTTTGGTGGTATTCCATCTTCAACAATTCTACCATCATCTCTAACCCGCACCTCTAAAGATGTAATTTTGGGTTTCTTTATTCCTTCTGCTGTTAACACTGA
>JAAKFL010000019.1 GCA_011065065.1 Chlamydiota bacterium
CACGACCTTTGCCATCACGTTTTCCCAAAAACCTATACAGAACCCGTGAATCTCTCATATAACGATACTCTAAAAGATGGGCAAACCATTCGGTTTAAGTCCTCACTAGTAAGAGTCCACATTAAAGGTGCTGTAGAAAAACCTCAAATATTAAAATTGAAATTAGGAACTGAACTCATAGAGGCTCAAGATCAAATCAAGCTCACACCAGACGCTAACTTTTCGAAAGTCCAAAATCGGGTCATCAAAAGAAACAATCAGGTCATTACAGTTCCAAAAATCAGAAAATAGGTCATTCCTCTGTGATCCTCTGTGAAATCTCTGTGTTTCTCTGTGCTTATTTTTCCTAAGCCAATTTAATCAAACAGCATTTTTTTTACTTCCTCTATTGCCCTAAATTCCGTACTTTGATATTCTTATCCCTTTCAGCGCCGATAAGTTCGCTACGTATGAAAATACACTAGCTGTCTATAATTTTCTTTTTAAAAGGACGTCTAGTCAAGCGGGCTACGGAAGAGATTAAGTTGACAGGGTACTAGATTTGCGAGATTATACTCTTCTTTTAAGAGGAGTTTAACTGATGAAGGAAAAATCGTATGGCACGTAAATTGATGGGTAAAAAACGCGGTATGATGCAGCTGTTTGACGATAATGGAAATGTTGTTGTTTGCACAGTGATTGAAGCCGAGCCGAACGTCGTCACTCAGATTAAAACAGCCAAGAATGATGGTTATGATGCAGTTCAACTTGGTTTTGAAGAAATCAAGACGAAAGATCCGCGTACAGTAGAAAAACGAGTGAAGAAGCCACAATTGGGACATTTTAAGAAAGCCGGGATCGCCCCAAGACGATACTTAACTGAGTGTCGTGTCGACAGTGTTGAAGAATACGAAGTTGGGCAAGAGCTCGGTGTGGATCAGTTTGCAGAAGTCAAATATGTCGACGCCACGGCAAGGTCGATTGGTAAAGGTTTTCAAGGGGTCATGAAGTTGCACAACTTCAGTGGATTTCCAGCCTCTCATGGTACCGGTCCGGTTCACCGACATGCGGGGTCGACAGGAATGAGAAGTACACCGGGACGTTGTTTCAAAGGTGGAAAAAGAGCGAGTCAGATGGGAAATCGACAAGTAACGACTCAAAGTTTAGAAGTTGTGATGGTTCAACCAGAAGATAACTTGATTATTGTCAAAGGATCAGTTCCTGGACCGAAAAACGGATTGGTTTATTTGACCGAAGCAACAAAAAAGACAATTAAGAAGTAATCATTGGAGTAAGCAGTGGCAAAGCTAAAAAAATACAACCTTGCAGGAAAAGAAGTCGGGACGGTTGACGTTGATGATCGTTTGACCAATGCAGAGGCCAATGGTCAGTCAATAAAAGATTATATTGTGGCATTGAGGAATAATCTTCGTCAATGGTCCGCGAGTACGAAAAACCGGTCGGAAGTAAGTCACACGACCAAAAAGCCACGTCCACAGAAGGGGACTGGTCGAGCCCGACAGGGTTCGCTCGTGACTCCTCAGTTTCGAGGTGGTGGAGTTGTATTCGGACCTAAACCGAAGTTTGACCAACATGTGCGTATCAATAAAAAGGAAAGAAGAGCGGCGATTCGTTATTTGATCGGAGAGAAAATCCGCAACAATCGTATGATTGTCGTGGAAAATCTCGAGATGAGCGAGCCAAAGACAAAGACTGTATCACAGTTTGTCAACGCCTGTAATATGAAGGGAAGAACTCTCTTCTTAGGCGAGGCTAAGTCGCAATCTATCGATGTTGAAGGCGAGGAAAAATCCGTAAGCGTCAAGGTTGATCAGCATCATAATTTCCTAAAAAGTGTTCGGAATATTCCGAAGGCACGTTTTAACGTTGCTCAAAATATTAGTGGTTATGATGTGATGGTGGCAGGCGATATCATTATTACCGAATCAGCATTGCAACAAATGACAGAATGGTTGTCGTAAGGAGCCGGAGTTAAGAAATGAAAAGAATAAATCCACGTCAGATTATCAAAAATAGACATGTGACCGAGAAAACAACGACTCTTGAAGGTCTGAAATCGAATGACAGCAATCCATGCATCTCTCGCTTCGATCAACCAAAATATGTCTTCATAGTCGATCGTAGAGCAAACAAAAAAGAAATTGCTCAAGCACTTGAAGAAATTTACAAAGAACAAAACATCAAAGTCACCTCAGTCAACACCATCAATGTAAAGCCAAAATCAACGCGGATGTTGAGAACGCGTCGAGGCGTGGGACGAAAGTCAGGTTTTAAGAAGGCTGTCGTCACTTTAGAAGCAAAAGATAGTTTGGATAACGTTTAAAGGAGCTTAGAGAATAGATGTTAAAGAAATTTCGTCCGATCACTCCTAGTCTGCGACAGCTCGTATTGCCAGCGAATGAGAAGTTGACTCGCGCCGATGAAAAGAAAGGCCGAAAGCTTGTCAAGCCGACTAAATCATTACTTCTCCCAAAAAGGAGAACAAATGGTCGTAACAACAAAGGACACATTACCTGCAGACATAAAGGTGGTGGACATAAGCGTAAGTATCGAATCATCGACTTTAAGCGTGATAAAATTGATATCCCTGCAAAGGTAGCATCCATTGAGTATGATCCCAACAGATCAGCTTACATTGCCCTTTTAAACTATGCAGATGGTGAAAAGCGCTACATCATCGCATCACAAGGTCTTAAGAAAGGAGACATGGTGCAGACGAGCGATAAGCCTCCATATTCTGTTGGCTGCTGCATGAAGCTTAAAGATATGCCTTTGGGATCGATTGTTCACAATATTGAGATCCAACCCGGAAGAGGTGGAAAGCTTGTCCGTTCAGCTGGGTTGTTTGCACAGCTAATGGCGAGAAGTGATGGAAATGCAACCATTCGAATGCCTTCTGGTGAAGTTCGACTAGTGAATGAAAATTGCCGGGCAACATTTGGTGTGGTTTCGAATCCAGAGCATAACCTTCGTGTAGAAGGGAAAGCCGGAAGAAATCGATGGAAGGGGATCCGACCTACAGTACGAGGGGTCGTGATGAACCCGGTTGATCACCCTCATGGTGGTGGTGAAGGAAAGAGTAAAGGAAATATCCCACAATCTCCTTGGGGGACATATGTTGGCGTGAAAACACGTTCGAACAAAAAGTCAACCAAGCATGTTGTGAAATCACGTAAGAAGAAAAAATAACGAAGAAGAAGTATGGCTAGATCATTAAAAAAAGGTCCATTTGTAGATCATCATCTCATGAGTAAGGTGATGAAAGCGAAAGAAAGCGGTTCCAGTGAACCAATTCGAACTTGGTCTCGGAGATCCATGATCGTGCCCGAGTTTGTTGGGTTAACGTTTGAGGTCCACAACGGACGGAAGTTTTTATCAGTTTTTATATCGGAAAACATGGTTGGCCATCGTCTAGGAGAGTTTTCTCCGACGCGAACATTTAAAGGTCACCCTAAAAAGTAAAAGGTTAGTAACTCATGGCAACAGCCTACGCAAAGTCAAAGTATGTACGGATTAGTCCCCGCAAGGCACGGCTTGTAGCGGATCAGATTAGAGGTCTGAACGTCGCAGATGCCAGTTTGCAATTAAGGTATAGTCACACCAAAGCAGGACCATTGTTGAAAAAAACCTTGGACAGTGCTGTTGCAAATGCAGAAAATAATGAAGATCTTAACCGCGATAGCCTAAAAGTGATTGAGGTGAGAGTGGATGAAGGATCAAGAATGAAACGGAGTAAGCCGAAAAACAAAGGTGGAAGCCACCGCATTATTAAGAGAACATCTCACTTTACAATTGTTGTGGGGGAATAAGGAGTATAAATGGGGCAGAAAACACATCCAAAAGGCTTTCGACTAAAGCTACACGAGAACTGGAATTCAAAATGGTACGCCAATAAACAAGAATTTGGACGTTATATTGAAGAAGATTTCATGATTCGAAAATTTCTCTTTGCGCTACCTATTTGCAACGGAACTTCAAATATTAAGATTCGTCGCATGAGCGAAAAGATAGAGGTGGTGATTTGCACTTCTCGCCCTGGACTGGTTATCGGTAAAAAGGGAAGCGAAATTGAATCCATTAAAAAGAAACTTTCTAAACTGACCGGAAAGGAAGTTTTTGTTGAAGTTGAAGAGGTGAAAAGGCCGGATATCGAGGCTAAGATCGTCGCAGATGGAATTGCGAAGAAACTTGAAAGACGGGTCTCTTTCAGAAAGGCTCTAAAAACGGCTATTCAGTCAGCTATGGATGCTGGAGCGAAAGGGATAAAAGTTCAAGTATCTGGTCGTTTGGGTGGTGCTGAAATTGCCCGTAAAGAGTGGTACAAACAAGGAAGCATTCCCCTTCATACTTTGAAAGCCGATATTAATTACGCAACAGGACGTGCTGAAACGACCTATGGAAGCATCGGTGTCAAAGTTTGGATTTACCGTGGGGAAATGAAATCACAAAAGAGAGAGGCGATGTAATTCATGCCATTACAGCCAAAAAGAACAAAATACCGAAAGCAGATGAAAGGACAACATAAGGGTGTTGCTCAATCATGTCAGTTTGTTCACTTCGGTGACTTTGGCATCCAAGTTTTGGATCGTGGTTGGATTACTGAGAAACAAATCGAGGCAGCTCGTATTGCCATTAATCGATATCTGCAACGACGGGGTAAAGTTTGGATCCGAATCTTCCCCGATAAACCCGTTACCAAAAAACCTGCTGAGGTTCGTATGGGTAAAGGAAAAGGGGGCGTGAGTCACTGGGTTGCAGTTGTCAGACCTGGTCGTATTCTTTTTGAGGTCGCAAATGTCCCAAAAGAGATGGCACAGGAAGCTATGAGAAGGGCAGCAGCGAAACTGCCTTTAAATACACGTTTTGTTGAGCGGATAGAAGAGGTTTAGAATATGCTAAAAGCCAAGGAATTAAGAGATCAATCGAGTGAAGAGCTTGAACTCATGTATCATGATTCAATGCATAAACTTTATGAATTGAAAAATCAAGCCAGAATGGAAAAGCCGGAGCATCCACACGAAATAAGCCAACTAAGACGTCATATTGCTCGATTGCTCACCATTATTAAAGAAAAGCAAAGAGTAAAATCGTTAACCGACTGAGGGATAGATGGAACAACTAACAAGAAACAAAAGAAAACTCAAAGAAGGTGTCGTTGTTTCTAACAAGATGCAAAAAACTGTTGTCGTAGAGGTAACTCTGACAGAACGCCACAGTCGATATGGCAAGGTGATTAAGCGGAAAACGACATTCTTTGCTCACACTGAAGATCCTCTAAATGTTGGCGAAAAAGTCACGATTATGGAAACGAGACCGCTGTCTAAGCGTAAGAGTTGGCGAGTAGTGGCAAAGGCTTAATGATAAAACGATTGGAAAGAAACTATGATTCAACAAGAAAGTAAGTTAGATGTCGCTGATAACACAGGGGCCATCGAAGTCAAGTGTATCAAAGTTTTAGGTGGCTCAAAGCGACGATATGCCGGAATCGGTGATACGATAGTTTGTTCAGTGAAAGCGACAAAACCTGGCGCAAGCGTGAAAAAAGGTGATGTGGTCAAGGCGGTGATCGTGAGAACTCGCAGTTCAATTAATCGTCAAGATGGATCAATACTGAATTTTGATACAAATAGTTGCGTGATTATTGACGAAAAGTCGGAACCGAAAGGAACTCGAATTTTTGGACCTGTTGCTCGTGAAGTGAGAGATAAGGGATACTTAAAAATTTGTTCTTTGGCTCCAGAGGTGATTTAAGAGAGAAGGTAAACAATGCAAAAAAATAGAAAAAAACCGACGAAAAATCGCAAATGCCGAAAAGTGAGAAATGGTGATAAGATTGTTGTCAACTCAGGTAACTGCCGTGGGCAAACTGGCATCGTTCTCAAATGCACGGATAATGATCATGTTCTTGTACAGGGCGTTAACTTATGTAAAAAGCATGTACGGCCGACCCAAGAAAATCCTTCAGGGAGTATTATTGATATCGAAAGACCGATACATATTTCAAATGTACAAGTTTGCGATGCGAATGGGAAACCTGTGAAATTAAAGGTTAAGGTTGATGGAAATGGTGAGAAGAATTTCTTCTACAACAGTCAAGGCGGTGAAGTGACTTACCGTCCTGTGAAAAAACCCCATCAATCATAAAAAGTTAAAACTTTAAAAGAGTTTGAAAATGTCAAGATTAAAAGAAAAATATCACAAAGATGTCAAGGCTGATTTGCTAAAGAAGTTTGCTTACAGCAATCCTATGAAGATACCATCTGTCACAAAGATTGTGATCAATATGGGGATTGCAGAGCTTGCACAAGATAAAAATGCACTTCAAGATGCTATCAATGAATTCGCTCTTATTGCTGGTCAAAAGCCTATCATAACAAAGGCGAAAAAGTCGATTGCAAACTTTAAGCTGAGAGAAGGAAGTCCCGTTGGCGTTATGGTGACTCTACGCGGAATCCGTATGTTTGAATTCTTGGATCGATTTTTCAATATCGTTTGTCCGCGAATTCGTGACTTCCGTGGTTTCGAAACCGGAACTGATAAGCATGGAAACTGTACAGTCGGATTAAATGACCACTCAGTCTTTCCTGAATTGAATCTTGATAAAGTGAAAGATACAAAGGGAATGAATATTACTTTTGTAACAACCGCAGAAAGCGATGATGAATGCATCGAACTACTGCGACTTATGGGTATGCCCTTTAAAAATTATGAAATTGTCGTCACTTAATAATAGCTGACGAAAGAGGAGATATTTTTTATGACACTTAGCGATCCTGTAGCAGATTTTTTAACGAGGATACGCAATGCAATTAATGCTCAACACCGTTATGTGGATATTCCGTTGAGCAAGCTAAAGCAAAATATTGCAGAAATACTCAAAGAAAAAGGGTTTATAGAAAACTATATTGTAAAAAGCGACAAGTCTGGTGGCACAATACGAATCTTTTTAAAGTATTTGCGTAACAGAGCGTCTGTGATTCGTGGACTTAAAAGGGCCTCCAAACCTGGTCTGCGTAAGTATGTAAATTATAAGGATATCCCCATGTTTTTCGGTGGTCTGGGCCTCACCATCCTATCAACTTCGAAAGGAGTGATGGCTGGAGTTGATGCAGCAAAGAATAATGTGGGCGGTGAGCTTTTGTGCCTCGTTTGGTAGATTAAGGAGTATAATTAATGTCTCGAAAAGGAAAATTACCCATTCCCCTTCCTAAGGGTGTAGAAGTAAAGAAAGACGGGATCGAACTTTCAGTAAAAGGACCTAAAGGTGTTCTGAACTTAAAAGTTATGCCTGTCATTGAGCTTGAGATTGGAACTGATCAAATTGTGGTCTCTATCAAAAATGACAAGCCCAGCAACAGAAAGTGGCATGGCCTCTACCGCTCTCTTATTCACAACATGGTTGTGGGGACTACAGAAGGGTTTGAAAAACGATTGACTCTGATTGGAGTCGGTTATCGTGCCAATGTACAAGGGAATAAAGTGGATCTACAAGTGGGTTTTTCCCATCCAACTCAACTGGATATTCCTGAGGGAATTGATGTGAAAACCGAAAAGAAGAACACTCTCATCATCATCTCTGGGTCTGATAAGCAAATGGTCGGACAATTTGCCGCAGATATTCGAAGCATACGTCCTCCAGAACCATACAAGGGTAAAGGGATTCGTTATGAGAACGAATATGTTAGAAAAAAGGCAGGTAAGTCTGCCGCTAAGGGGTAACAACTCATGAATAAAGAACGTAAACAAAGCCGATTGAAGAAAGCAAAAAGGTCAATGCGAGTCCGTAAAAAATTGCGTGGATCTGCAGTCAAACCTAGACTTTCAGTCGTCAAAACAAACAGACATATCTACGCCCAACTTATCAATGACGAAAAGGGTGTGACTATTGGCTCAGCTTCCACACTTTCAAAAGAGTTGAATAAAACTGAGTTCAATAAAAAGGATAAAAATTCCGCCAAGAAGATTGGCGAAGCGATTGGGGCAATTGCCAAAGACAAAAACATCAAAGAAGTCGTTTTTGACCGTGGCCCTTTTAAATATCATGGGATTCTCGCAGAGTTAGCCAATGCTGTGCGTGAACATGGATTATCATTTTAACGATAGGATATATTAATGGCGAAGCAATCTGAAAATGAACTTCAAGAAAAAGTTCTCTTCATTAACAGGTGTTCCAAAGTTGTGAAAGGGGGACGTAAGTTTAGCTTCTCCGCCTTAATTCTAGTAGGTGATGGAAAACGCGTTGGATACGGATTTGCGAAAGCTAACGAGCTGACTGATGCCATCCGTAAAGGTAGTGAGAATGCCCGTCAGAACCTGATTCAAGTCGAAATGGAAGGGACCACTATCCCTCACGAGATTATAGTGAAATGGGACGGAGTGCGTGTTCTCCTAAAACCTGCTCCCGAAGGAGCCGGGGTGATTGCTGGATCACTAGTTCGTTCTGTTTTAGAAATGGCAGGAATTAAAGATGTCATGGCAAAAAATTTAGGTGGAAATAATCCCCTTAACCAAGTCAAGGCCACATTTAAAGCTCTGAAATCATTGCGTCGAAGAGATTCAATTAGAGAAACGAGAAATTAATTATGAATGATTTATCTACTTTAAAAAATACACGCCCCACAAAAGGCCGCAAACGTGTCGGTCGTGGGAATGGTTCAGGTCTTGGAAAGACTTGCGGTCGAGGTCATAAAGGTGATGGCTCACGTGCCGGTTATAAGCGCCGCCTCGGATATGAAGGAGGACAATTACGCCTCCATCTAAAACTGCCACAAAGGGGATTCAGTAATGCTCGTTTTCGTACTGAGTATGAAACTGTCAACCTTTACCAAATTGATCAGTCTTTTGAAGATGGGGATACAGTCAATATTGAGTCCCTTTGTAAGAAAGGTCTTATCAGTGGAAAGAACAAGAAAGTAAAATTGCTGGGTGAGGGAAAAATCACTAAAAAGGTCTCGTTTGAGATGCAATCCATTTCATCTGGCGCTCGTGAAAAGTTGCAAAAAGCAAAACTTTCATTTACACTCGATGCATAATCGGGTAAATTTGCGTTCATAAACTTTTCTAGATTGAGGTGATGTTGGTTCATTATGTTTGCTGAAGTAAAAAGAGTCTTCCAGATTCCCGAGCTGCGTGCTAAAATAATCTTTACCCTTTTGATGCTAGTTGTCTGTCGGGTAGGGGTTTATGTCCCTGTACCTGGGATTAATGGCGAGGTGGCTTTAAATTACTTTAAGAGTGCCATGGGGGGAGCTCAGAGTCTCTTTCAAATGGTGAACATCTTTTCGGGTGGAGCTTTTGCTCAGATGACAGTATTTGCCTTGAGCGTTGTGCCTTACATTTCTGCTTCGATCATGATGCAACTCCTCGTTGCCCTGATTCCTGGTTTACAGAGAGAAATGCGGGAAAATCCCGAATCTGGAAAACGTAAAATCAATAAATACACTCGACTATTGACTGTTTGCCTCGCTCTCTTACAATCCACAATTTATGCCCGATTTGCACTTCAAATGAATGCTAGTAGCCCTGGGATTGTTGAACCAGAACTCTTGATTCTTCAAATCTTTGGGGTTCCATGGCTCTTTTACCTTGTCGTCTCCGTGACCATGACGACTGGTGTACTTTTATTGATGTGGGTTGGAGAACAAATTACCGAAAAGGGGATTGGGAATGGGATAAGTCTTATCATTGGTATAGGAATTGTATCGCAATTGCCCAGTGCTTTTGGATTGATCATACAACAATTGAATTTGGATTCACAAGAACCTGGCCAAATGTCCTTGGCGTCAGTGGCTCTTATGTTCGCGATTTTTGTCATTGTGATCATCGCGACGATTCAGATCATACAAGGGCATCGTCGTATTCCCATACAGCATGCGAGAAGGATTGTGGGCCGTCGTGAAATGCAGGGAGGGGCATCTTATATCCCTCTTAAGGTGAATTATGCAGGTGTGATCCCGGTGATCTTTGCTTCATCATTTTTGATGTTTCCAGCGACCATTATGAAGTTTTTGTCACCTGATTCATTCCTTGGAAGATTATCACAATATCTTTCAATGGGATCCACTTCCTATTTAGTCATTTTCTGTTTGTTAATCATGGGTTTTACCTACTTTTGGACTGCTACGCAGTTTAACCCCGATCAAATTGCCTCTGATATGAAGAAAAATGGGGCTTTTATCCCTGGAATTAGACAAGGGCGACCGACTCAAGAATATCTTGAATCGACCATGAATCGGATTACCCTCATTGGGGCAGTCTCCTTGGCTTTAATCGCCGTATTGCCCAATATAATTGGGCGGATTCTGACGATACCTCAGACAATCAGTTACTTTTTTGGGGGAACAGCCTTGTTGATTTTGGTGGGTGTTGTTTTGGATACGATGAAACAAATTGAGTCCCATCTCCTCATGAAACGATATGACGGCTTTATGAAGAAGGGTCGTGTTCGAGGAAGATAGTCCAGATTTGACTGGAACATTAATATTTTTTTTGGTACACTATTGTACTAAATAAGAGATAAGGAGAATTTAATGCCTAGAATTATAGGTGTCGATATACCTGAGAATAAAAGGTTAGAGATTAGTTTAACATATATTTACGGAATTGGCCGTCATTTAGCGATGCAAGTGATTTCAAAATTAAACTTGGATCCAGGCAAGAAGGCGAAAGATTTGACCCAGGATGAGATTGCTCGTATCAACTCTTTATTACAATCGGAGTATGTTGTCGAGGGTGATTGTCGAAGACAGACACAGAATGATATTAAAAGATTGATTAGCATTAATAGCTATCGGGGCCAGCGTCATCGACTTGGTTTGCCATGCAGAGGACAGAGAACGAGAACGAATTCTAGGACTCGTAAAGGTCGAAAGAAAACCGTGGCTAATAAGAAGAAATAGGGAGATTACAGTTGACTGCAAAATCAAATACTGAAAAGAAAACTGAAAAGAAAGTCGTGAGAAAAAGTAAATCCAGACATTTCCCAATTGGGATTGTGCATGTTCAAGCCACGTTTAATAATACAATTGTGACCGTTACCGACATGGCCGGTCATGTTGTGGCATGGGCTTCAGCAGGAAAATCAGGATTTAAGCATTCAAAGAAGTCATCAGCATATGCGGGTAATATTGCAGCTCAAAATGCGACAAAAGATGCTATGGCTTTGGGAATGAAAGAAGTGAAGTTGAAACTAACGGGACCGGGAGCTGGGCGAGAGTCTGCTGTACGTGGCGTCCAGAGTACTGGAATGATTATTACAGAAATTGAAGATGTGACACCAGTGGCCCATAATGGATGTCGTCCTCGAAAACGCCGTAGGTGTTAAACAAGTATCTTTATCAAATTATTTTTTAGGAGAAACACATGGCAGTCATGTATGGCAAGTTTGAGATGCCTCAAAAAATTTTAGTTAACGAGGATCCGGCAAGACCTAATTTTGCTCAATTTATTGCAGAGCCATTTGAGCCAGGATTTGGTCATACGCTTGGTAACTCAATGCGACGTATTCTTTTGACTTCATTAGAAGCGCCTGCAATCGTTTCATTGAGTATTGAGGGTGTCTCTCATGAATTTACAGCCATTGAAGGCATTATTGAAGATGTCACGAATATTGTTTTAAATTTAAAAGGGGCTCTTTTGCGTAAGCTCCCTCTTGATGATGACACGAGTTCTCGTGACCTTCGTGTATTGTCTTCAATCGTTGAGGTCTCTCAGGATGATTTGGATTCAGGTGGTGGAACTTATGTAGTCACATTGGGTGACATTGTTCAAGATGGTTTTTATGAAGTCGTGAATCCTGATTTAAAGATTTTTTCTGCGACAAAGCCGATGAGCAAGAGAATCGATTTGAAGGTGATGATTGGTCGTGGCTATGTCCCTTCAGAGCGATTTGATTTTCCTGAGAAGACAGTGAATGAAATTCTGATAGATGCTTCGTTTTCTCCTGTGCGTATGGTCAACTATTATGTCGAGTATACACGTGTCGGTCAGGATACCGACTTTGACCGTTTGGTGATTGAAGTGGAGACAGACGGGCGGGTGACTCCTAGTGAGGCGGTGACATTTTCTTCTCAGATTTGGTTAAAGCATATCGATGTTTACAATCAGTTGAAGACTCATTCTCTTGTATTCAATTCTCAAGAGAAAGGGACCGCTACTGATGAAGATGAGTTGCTCGACAAGTTGTGTTTAAGGATTGATGAGATTGAGCTTTCAGTACGTTCGACGAATTGTTTGAGTGGAGCCGACATTAATACGATTGCCGAGTTGATTTTGATTCCAGAGCGAGAGATGCTTGGATTTAAAAACTTTGGGAAGAAGTCGTTGCATGAGATTAAAGATAAATTATCAGCCATGGGTCTTTCTCTTGGAACGGATCTCAGCAAATATGGGATTACGTTGGATAATGTGAAAGAGAAGATGCAAGAGCTCCATGAGAAGAAAAAAAGTAAAAATGATGTATTTACTCTAGAGGAAAATTAATGAGGCACAGGAAAAAAACAATCAAGCTTGGACGTACCACATCTCACCGACGATGTATGATGGCCAACATGCTTAAGTCATTGATTTATCATGGGCGTATGACAACGACAGTGGCCAAAGCGAAGGTTTTGCGTTCTTATGCCGACAAGATGATCACTCTAGCGAAAAAGAACACCTTGGCTTCTCGAAGAAGAGCGATAGCAAAGATGATGATTAGCTTCAATCCCTTAACACCGAAGGAAGCGCGTAAAGCTCGTGAGGGAAATCTTGACGCCTACAATGAAGATCGTCATGTCATGAATATTTTATTCAATGATTTGGCAGACCGTTTTGCTCAAAGGAACGGAGGTTATACCCGTATTATTAAGGGTTCTAATCGAGTGGGAGACAACGCCCAAACATGTGTCATTGAGTATCTTGAGAATTAGCTTGTATTTTCACTTTATCCTCTAAAATCTCCCTTTACTTTGTGGCTCATCTATATTATTATAGTGTCAATAGGGAGGGGATTTAATGGCAATAAGGATAGCGATCAATGGATTTGGAAGGATTGGTCGCCTGGTTTTCAGGCAGTTAATTGAGCGTGAAGACTTTGAGCTTATTGCGGTTAACGATCTTGTTCCGATTGAAAATTTAGCTTATTTACTTAAGTATGATACAACACATGGCCGTTTTGACGGGGATATCCGCATTGAGGGTGATGCACTGATTGTGAACGGAAAGACTGTGAAGGTTTTTTCTGAGAGGGATCCTGCTTCATTGCCTTGGAAGACATTGGGTATTGATTATGTGGTTGAATCTACTGGTTTATTTACTGCTCGCGAAGGGGCGGAAAAGCACCTTCAAGCTGGAGCAAAAAGGGTATTGATATCAGCCCCTGCGAAGGGCAAAGTACCAACTTTTGTGATGGGAGTGAACCATCAAAAGTACGACCCTGAAAAAGATGTTATAGTTTCGAATGCTTCATGCACGACTAACTGTTTAGCGCCACTCACCAAGGTATTGATCGATAATTTTGGAATCGATGAGGGGCTAATGACGACGGTGCATGCGGCAACGGCCTCGCAACCAACAGTTGATGGTCCTTCGAGTAAGGACTGGCGAGGTGGGAGAGCTGCAAGTCAAAATATTATTCCTGCATCTACGGGTGCTGCCAAAGCTGTTGCCCTTTGTTTGCCAGAGTTGAAAGGCAAATTGACAGGCATGGCACTGAGAGTCCCCGTTTTAGATGTATCCGTTGTTGATTTAACGGTACGTTTGAGCAGACCTACAACTTTTGAAGCCCTTTGTGATGCCATTAAATCGGCATCTGAGGGGGAGATGAAAGGGGTATTAGAATTTACGGATGAACAGGTGGTCTCATCTGATTTTATCGGAAGCACCGCATCATCGATATTCGATGCTCAAGCTAGTATCGCACTGAGTGATACCTTTTTTAAGTTAATCGCTTGGTATGATAATGAAATGGGTTATGCAACCCGTATTCTTGACTTACTCTCCTATATGGCATCCAGGGAAACTAGCAAGGTGATGCAGTCATCATGACCTTGCTATAGAGAGTGCCATCTTTTTATTTGTTTGCTTATGGGCATTCTTTATATACCGATCGTGATTTAAAAATCGGGATTTTGGCTTTGCCAAAATCCGATTTTTGAAACACGATCGGTATAACGTGATAAATTGATTATTTTAGGATGTATTTGTGGATTTTACAAGAGAGCCTGTTATAGAAACAGTGATCACTCCTCGTGAGGGGTGTAAGCTGGTGGTGCGTAGTAGCAAGGGTGCGAGTCAAGAAGAGTATTTTGTTGACGCCGTGGAAGTGGTCTCTTTTGGTAGCGCATTTTTCTACCGTTCATTAGAGAAGCCAAAATGTTTTTTGCTACCCGTAGTTGACTACGAAATTCTTGAAGTTAGAGAAGCCCGTATGGTGTTGAAGCATGTGGGAACTGACCGATCGATTAAGATTGGTGGTGGTCGCAAGGAAAAAGCTGCTAAAGATGAGGAAAAAGAAAAACCTGCAGAGGAGAAGCCTAAGAAGCGAGAGCGTCGCCGTCAGCAAAGGCGTCGAAAGGTTCCGAAGACAGAAGAGCTTGAGCCGGAGAAGGTGGAATTACCTCAGCCAAATGAGGATATTGGTGAAGTAGGAAAGAAGCCGAAAACACGAGAATCAGCTTCTAGCATTATCCGATCATTATTGAGTCCTCCGCCGTTGATTTCGGAGACCATTGATCAGTATCGGGAATCTTATCAGCAAGCCTTTTTTGAAAAGGAAGAAGAAGCGAAAGCTGAAGAAGAGGAGCCAAAGGAAAAAACTGATCCTGAAGAGACGTTGCCTGTCGTGCAGCCGGAGCAACTGCCTGTTGTGAAGGAAGAAGAGTTACCGGTTGTCGTTGAAGAGGGAAATGAGGAAGAGTCGAAGAAGAGTCTTTGGGACTTTACGGATTAGGTTTTTTTCTTAACGCAAAGAGGCAAAGACACGAAGACGCAAAGAATTTTATATTCTTTGCGTTTTCTTTTTTTCTGAGTCCTGGAGAGGCTGACAGCCTAGTATGGAGCGAATCGGAGTGCTAGGTCGCGCGAAGAACCCCCAAACCAAGAGTCCCGAAGGGACGGCATATTTGCTCTTGATAGCTGTATTCATATTGACAGATAAGTCTCAATCGGTTAAATTTTGCACTTAAATTTCTTAGCTTGGATGGCGGAATTGGTAGACGCTGGGGACTTAAAATCCCTTGGTAGAAATACCGTGGGGGTTCGAGTCCCCCTCCGAGCAAACTAATACATAGTGACTTAGGTTTACGATGGTAAGACCTATTTTGAACCTAAGTCAATTTTGTCCAACCCCTGTCCAACTTTTTATGAGGTTAAACTGGCGCGCGATGCCTAATAACCATTAATATGTAGGCGTCAAATGGAGTTAAGATCGATGACTGATCAATTCGTTGAAAATCAAGGCAAGGTGAAAGCTCTTATAAGAGGAGCGGTGAAAACTTTGGTGCCAGAAGTTCTTAACGCAGTTGTTCCTGGTTTTGGAATTATTGCTAATTTGGCCAATGCTTACCGAGACGAGTACGCTTCGGCTAATATGGAGGTGCTCATTGCTGAACTGAGCATTCGTGTCGACTCTATTGAAGAGCGGTTGACAGGTATCACCGATGGTCAGGTCGCGGAGGCCATAGAACGAGCCATGGCTCAGGCCTTAGTCGAGCGGTCCCGAGAAAAGATCGGCTTTTACGCAGGTCTGATTGCAGGTGAATTGTTGAGGACAAAATTTGACTGGGATGTTGAGTTAAGAGAACAGTTCGATGAGACCATCGCTAAGCTTTCAGGGCCTGAACTTGTGATACTACATGCCATGCACAATCGAAAACGTGGGGAGGCTATTTCTTTTTCTGCCAAAGGAGGGAATTGGCTGACCTCTCAAATCAAGATGAACGATACGACGATGGCGTGGATCGATTCTCTGATTAGAAAAGGGTTAGTGATCGACGCTAGCGTTGAGAAGATGCAGACAGGCTTTGGGAGTCCTGGTGCTAAGTCAGTAAAGAGTCGATCCGCAGTTAGCTTGTCGACTTTTGCTCGTACCATGATCGACTATATGCTGCAGGTGCAAGCGACCAAGACATAGTATCTATATTATCTGGCTGCACGTACACTTTTCTCATCCATTTTAGAATAAATCAAATTCTTAAGAGGTTAATCATGAGCGGAGGAGGCGGATTTTGCAGAGCTAAAACAGAACTTCGTTGGATGCGATTTGTCGATGGTGAAAATTTTGTCCATCAAGGAAGTAAATTTTTAGCAAAACACTTTAATTGTCCAGAGGAACTAGATGTTAGCTCTCCATTTTTTTTAAAAGAACATTTTCTTTGGCTTCCTGCACAGGGGGGTTGGAGCGCTGTAACCAACTATAATTTATCGGCTCATTGGCCATCTGCAAGAAAGGAAAACAGTCAAACCCCTGAAGCAATCAGAGCATACTATTACACGGTTGTTTCAGGGGATAAGGACAAAGTTGTACCCGCTACTGAGAAAACAATATGGGAGATAGGATTCACACCACGCGTCCTGTGGAAGAAAAAGGGGAAAATGAAGTCTAAAGCAGTTGACTCATCAATCTCAGTTGACATGTTGTCCGCTGCTTATGAGAATCAATTTGATCTGGTCGAGATTTGGACTGGTGATGCGGATTATATTCCTTTAGTTAATGCTGTTAAAAGGCTCGGTAAAATTGTTGTTTGTTGTTTTTTTAACGAGGACTATGGGCTAAGTCAGGAATTAAGGATCGCTTGTGATCGCTATTGCGATATTTCTGACCTTATGTTGCAGCGGTGGCAGGTAGATTTGTGAGAGTGAGAGGGGTCAGACGTGACTTATTG
>JAAKFL010000190.1 GCA_011065065.1 Chlamydiota bacterium
ATAACGGCATTTTAAATAAAATCAAATTAGAATCTTTTTTCGAAAAAGAAATGGGATCAGTAATGACTGATCCCATTGTGAATTTGTGAACGCTTTATTCCCAAATAGCGTTCACTAATGCTTGACGAACTCCGTCAGAACCGGTAAGTTCTTCGATATCGCCGGTGTCGACAATATCGGCTTTGGCTCCTTTTAAGTTTTCGTCAAGATTTTCAAGGAAGTCTTTAGCTTCCTCATCATCACCCACCTGGAAGAACCGAATGCCCATTTCAAGAGTAGTTTTGATTGTTTCTCCAGTTGAATTTCTGCAGTCAAAGATCTTTGTAGCATCTAGTTTTCTTGTCATACCCCGGACCTTACTTTCCACCTTTGTAGGATCATTCGCAGCGCCATCTGTGATGACTAAGATGATAGACTTTTGATTAGGGTTTGACTTTTTTCGGTCAATGTGTCGTTTGAACGTTTCATCCAGAGCATCTGTAAGATTTGTACTGCCTCGTGGCTTTTTAATCTCATTGAATGCAGCATTGACACTTTCAGAAGATTCCACTGGTTTTTTGATCCACTTCACTCGTGTTCCAAAAAAGCAGACTTCAACACCATCTGGATCGAACTCCACAGCTTCCTTCACGATAAATTGCAGATATTCTTTTACCGTTTCCCATCGAGATTCCCCACAACCTCGTTCCACATCAAACTTCATGGACCCACTGCTATCAATGAGTACAAAGAAGTCGTAGCCACGCAGAAAAGCTCTTTGCTCTTCTGGTGTTGTCGGCTTGATATGTGTGTTAGGAGCTGTTCTTACAGGTGCAGCTGCAGGTGCTGCTGCTCCATAACCAGGATAAGGAGTGCCGCCGCTTGGATAACCTGTTGGTGCTGGTCTTTCTGAATAATGTGTATAACCTTGCATAATTTACCTCCAATGGTATTGATGGAATTAGTTAAAAATCGCATCGATAAAAGCGTTTCGGACACCATCTGCGCCCGTGAGTTCTTCGATATCTCCTGTATCGACAATGTCTGCCTTGGCAGCGCTTAGATCATCATCAAGTTCCTTGAGATACTTTGTGGCTTTTTTGTCATCCCCAACTTGAAAAAAGCGTATGCCAAGTTCAGTGGTTGTTCGGACCCACTTTTTAGTATCTCGATCCTTGAAACGGAACATGTGTCTTTTAGAAAGACGATTAGTGGCATCAACGATGGCTTTGTTTACATTAGACTTCGCTCGTTCATTTGAACTGCCATCGAATGGAATTCCATCTGTGATCACAATGACGATAGACTTTTGCTTTTCTTTTTCTTTATGACGAATCGCTTTACGATCAAAATGACGTGTAAAGGTCTGATTCAATGCATCTGCAAGATTTGTGACACCTCGTGGACCTATTCCATTAAAAATTTCATCCACCTGACTGGCACTTTCTACATTGCGATCAATCCATTCGACTCTTGTGTCAAAGAAACATACTTCAACGCCATCTGGATCATATTCAACTGCTGTAGAAACAATGACTTTCAGATACTCTTTGACAGTTTCCCACCGTGTATCTTTTTCTCCTTCTTCAATAGGGCTTTTCATAGAACCACTACGGTCGATCAAAACAAAGAAGTCATACTTCTTGAGAAAGGTTTCCTGTTTTTCGGGCGAATCAGGACGGTGCACTTTTCTTAGTGATTTAATTTCAGAGACAGGTTTAGAGACAGGATTCATAAGTCCTCCATTTTTAAGTTCCCAAATTTTTTCTGAAGATTTCAGAAAAAGTTTTGGAACTGAAAAACTACTTTATGTCAGCCCGTTTTTTTTTGCAAACAGGTTTTCTTTTTTTTATCTTTTCGCCGTAGTTGAAAACTGTTGAGGCTGAGTGGATAAGGACTGAAAAAAAATATCGTCTCAAAAAAAATGTCGAGGATGCTATGAAAAGGTTGTCAGAGCATTTTCACAGGGGGATCTCAACAATGGTACCAAGTGTCAACAGCTCTAATTTTCATAAACTCACAGAATGCGCCATGATGGGTTCTGCGGAGACGCATAACATAAAGGATCACTTTGCGCGATTGAAATTTCAAGGAGATGGAGAAAGAAGCATTGTTTATCTTTCTCCAGAATCTAAACCAGAAAAATTGCTGTTCAAGCTTTGCACGTTTACATCTGAGGGAAAAAATACACAACGTGACTACTCGAAAATCAAACTTAAGAAATCAGGTGAAATCAAAATTAAAGAAAAAAAATTCTCTTCCTTCGAAGATTTTTTCAAAACTTATCATCCGATATCTTCTCCAAACCTTCTCCAGCTAGAATCTTTGCATGAATACAAACACTTTTCCCACGTCTGGGGACTAGAAGGTGGGATTGAACTTGGCGATGGGTTGTTTTTTAGGAGAACTGGTTGGTTTACTGAACGGGCTGCAAAAACTCTTCTGGATGAATTGAATGGCATCGACTTGCCAAAGTTTTGCACGACTGATAACATTTTTGGTTATGCGAAGATTAAAACCGCTATGACAAAGGCTTTGAACATGGTTGTTCTACTGAGAAACCTCAGACACCAAAAAGACTTTGATCATGCTGGTCGCGAACTCATCAAATTCATTGAAACAGGAAAACCAGTTCTCATCCCTTCGGGTTATAAAAAACATGCCATGTATATCTCTTACCACAACGGCTATTTGGCCTTTACGAATAAGGGAGGTAAGCATCCCAATAACCAATCCGGGACTTACTATTTTCATGTCGATGAATCCACACTGAAAGGCAGATTAGAAGATACAGATTTTGTGAAAAAGCTCTTAGGAAAATGCAGTAAAGAAGAGTATCGCCTCTTTCAGCCTTTTGAACCTGAATCCGGAGTCGACGGTGGTTCATTTGGCGGTCAGATGTCTGAGGAATTGGACTTGAAATTTGTCGGATTTGATCCAAAGCAATCTCAAAAGGTGGGCAATTGTACCTACGCAAATTGTATTGCTGCCATGCATGTGATCGCAACATTTAAGATAATCAGCATGATTCCTCTCACAGAAGGGGAGTCGGTCATTGATCGCATGAATCTCTTTAAACTCGACTACAAAGAATTGACATTTGCAGTGAGATTGAGTGTGTTAGAAAAAGCGGTTGAGAAGTTTGGTGTCAATTATCAGCCGTTTAATCGTGATGCGGCTTTTGTTTATCAAAAGATCCATGGGAAATTGGAGAACTATCAAGCGACAAAGAAATTTAAAGGAGAGGAAAAAGAGATCGAACAGATGTGTCATCATTATTCAGAGACTATAAAAAATCTTCTCAAAGAGCATAAAGTTTTGAATGAGTCTCAAATGGAAATGATGGATTACTTACGAACAGTGCCGAGAAGAATGGATTATAATACACGTCAGGCTGAAAAAAAATTAAAGAGTAAGTCAATAGGGACATTTTTTATTCGAAGATCGAAAACATATGGCGGAGTCGTGATGAGTTTTGTTGATATGAATCGCGATGTTCAACATCTTCTGATTGAAAAAATTCCGATTGCGAATACAGAAGTGGCTAAAGCCGAATTGAAACGGGATTCCAATCTCAGATTTCACGTGCGTTATTCCAAGACATCACGGGGTCTTGTTTTAGCGCAACTTGTGGATGGAAAGTTCCAAGAAAATTGTATGAGTTTTTAGTCATTAATCCCCATAAGTTTTATGAGAGTCCTGGAAGGACGGCATCTGACAGCCTAGGGTGGAACGAAGTGGAGCCCTAGGTTTGATGATTGCCCAAGCAACCGGAGTCCTGGAAGGACGGCATATTAAGGTTCAAATGATCGAGGACATAATATGC